>JAFCEU010000052.1 GCA_017608995.1 Candidatus Iainarchaeum sp.
CATTATTTTCAGGATTTCTTCTGCTTTCTCCCTTTTATTTTTTGGAAGAGAGTCTGCCTCAACCCATATAACATCATGAATGAAGTTTGCCTTATCTGCAAGCCTTTGCTGCTCCTTAATTGCTCTATTTAATAAATTTAAAGCCAAGCGGAACCTGGAAAAGTTTCGCATGAGCATATCTCTACGCTGCGCTTCAGACCTCATTTCTGCGCCGTGCAAAAAATATTCTTCGCTGAAATATAGTATGTTTTGGCCAACAAAATACCTCATCCCCAATGATTCCAAAGCGTTGAGTGTTTCTTTTTCAACCTCGCGAAGCTTTCTGTATGTAGAGCGCCATTCCAGAAGAAGTTTTTCAGGTTCTTTTCTAAGCATGCGCTTTAACTTTCTCCAATAATGTCTGTGCTTTTGAGCTTCCTGCTGAAATTCGGCCCAAGCTTTGCGCTTCTGATCTTTGCCTGCTTTACTCAAATCAACCACATGCCTCTGTTTAATTTCTGGCTCGCTTCCAGAGAGCTGCCTGAGAAGATCATCACCAAAAACTCTCAGAAGCTCGCGGAGCTCTTGTGGCTTAAGAGATTTCCTCAGGCGCCGGTACCAGTACAGTCTGCTCCGCAGCAAATCGCGCTTGAATATTTTTCTTGGCAGGGGCATAAAGTAAATAACACAAAGTTGGAATAAAAAGGTTTTGTTAGGAAGCAACGAATAAAAAGAGAAGCACGCTAAATTAATTTGTTTTATATGGCGCTCAAATGGAATCCTTTGAGAGGAAGGCGAAAACCTGAACCTGAAAGAACATATAAAAGCCCTAAGAAAGTTGCTGAAGAATTCAAGAGAAAGTACCCATGGGTTGAGAAAAAGTGGCGCTACGAAAGATCGCCTGGAGAAAGGCTAATTGCAAGAATTAGAGCAGCGATTTATTTGCGCAGGGGCAAGCATAGAGAAGCCGGCCTAGAGCTCATGAAAAATATACGAGCATTTGTAAAGGCTGAAGAAGCATTTAGGCTTTTTGACCAGTGGGCCATAACTGGCAAAAATGGGTTTTTAAATGGGTTGCGTTTAGAAGAGAGAAGTAAAGTTGAAAGAGAATTTGAGAGAATAAAAAGAGAGGTGTTAAACCCCAAAACTGAGTTCCGCGCGGGGAGAAGTTTAGCGCTAAGTGGAGCATTGAAAGAAGCTGCCGCAACTCTAGCAGAACTAGCGATGCGAGAAGGCAGAAATAGAAAGGAAAGGAATCTTATCCTTAGAAATGCAGCATTGCTCGATATTTTGGCTGAAGCGGAGAATGTAAAGAAAATAATGAAAAAACGCTCGCCACTTGGGCGCACATTAACGTAAGCGGTGTTTTTATGTGCTTGGCCATTCCTGGCAAAGTAGTTGAACTTAAAGATAATGGAAAAATAGCTATTGTTGATTATGGCTCTGAAAAAAGAGAGGCTGATAATTCCCTTGTAAAAGCCAAGATAGGGGACTGGGTGATTGTACAATTTAAGGTTGTTGTTGAAAGGCTCAGCGAAGAGGAAGCAAAGGAATCGCTTAAGGCATGGAGCGAGCTGAAAAAGCAGGCTTAAAGCAGTATTTCAAATTTGGTGCATTTGGCAGCGACGCGATAGAAAGGAGTGTGCTTGTAAAAATAGCGCTTAAAAAAGCGAAGGATGGGTTTGGTTTTGAGTTTGATGGAAACAATGCTTTTCTCTTAGGCGACACTCCAAGGGATATAGTTGCAGGCAAAACTGCAGGAGTAAAAACAATGGGCATAGCAGGGGACTTTTCTACGAAAGATTTAGAAGAAGCAGGAGCTGACTTTGTTTTAGAAGATTTGAAAGATACTAAAAAGGTTTTGGCGATTATATTTAATGAGCGTGTTTAAATGCCTCCGAGAGCAAGAAGGCCCAAGAAACCAGCGAAGAAGAAAAAGGCACATATGGAGCCGCTCTTTCCTGAATTGGAAAAAGGTGCGAGAAAAAAACCATTCAAACCAAAGAAAGGAGAACAAACACCGCAAAAACTTGCAGTTGGCCGCGCACATCAGATTAAAAGAGCCCTTGGTGAACTTTCAGCAAGAGGGTTTGTGGAAAGAGGGCAAGTAACATCGTTGGAAGAGGAAATAAGAAGGACTCTCTCGTTGTATGTTAAGAAGCGGCTTAGTGAAAAAGAAGCGAATAGATTTTTGGCCTCAACAGGGTGGGTTATAAAATATATAGAAATTTTGAATAGGGAGAAACGTAAATAATAAATAAGGCGAGCTATTTGGTGAAAATAACCGCTGAGATGAAGAAATTGATTGAAGAAAATGCATTGGCTTTTGCAACGGTTGATGAACTTGGCAAACCACATTGTGTCGCAGTTGGATTTGTGAAGGTTGTTTCCAAAAACCAGCTGCTTATTACAGCCAACTATTTGGGGGAAACAGTGAAAAATATACAGCAAAACAACAACGTCGCTTTAACAGTATGGAGTAGAAGATGGGGGGAATTGCATAGGTTATGAGTTGAGAGGCACCGCAGAATATTTTGATTCCGGGAAATGGTATCAGAAAGTTAAAGAAATGCCAGAAAATGAGGGAGAGCCCTGTAAGGGAGCAGTTCTCGTAACAATAAGCAAGATTAAGAAATTAGCATAACTTAAAGCACGCTGTTTGGATTTAAAAATAGTTTTTTGCTAATTGTATTAGGAGGCATGGTAATGGAAGTTGTTAAAGGAAGCTACAAGGTGAAACTTGGCCTGGCGCAGATGCTTAAGGGCGGCGTTATAATGGACGTTACAAACGCGGAACAGGCAAAAATTGCAGAGAAAGCAGGTGCTTGTGCAGTTATGGCTTTGGAAAGAGTGCCTGCAGATATTAGGAAGGAAGGTGGAGTTGCAAGAATGGCAGACCCTATAAAAGTAAAGGAAATTATGCGGGCAGTTTCCATTCCAGTGATGGCAAAAGTAAGGATAGGGCACTTTGTTGAAGCACAGGTGCTTGAAGCACTTGGCGTTGATTTTATAGATGAAAGCGAAGTACTTACGCCTGCAGACCCATTCCAGCACATCGATAAGCACAAATTTAAAGTGCCGTTTGTTTGTGGAGCAACAAATCTTGGTGAAGCATTGCGAAGAATAAATGAAGGTGCCGCAATGATTAGAACAAAGGGCGAGGCGGGCACAGGCAACGTTATTGAAGCAGTTAGACATGTAAGGCTAATAAAGCAGGAGATAGAAGCGCTCAAGAAGATGAACGCAAAGCAGCTCGCTAAAGAAGCAAAGGAGTATAGAGTGCCAGTTAAATTGGTGCAGCAGGTGAGGATGCTTGGTAGGTTGCCAGTAGTAAACTTTGCCGCTGGCGGTATTGCAACGCCGAGCGATGCTGCAATGATGATGCAGCTCGGCTGCGACGGCGTATTTGTAGGTTCAGGCATCTTCAAATCCGCGGAGCCAGAAAAGCGAGCAAGGGCGATAGTTGAAGCAACAACACATTACAATAATCCAGAGATTATTGCAGAGGTTTCAGAAAACCTTGGCGAAGCGATGAAAGGCCAGGACATTGCAGAGCTGAAGGAAAGGCTCCAAGAGCGTGGATGGTAATGCCAAAAGTTGGCGTACTAGCGATGCAAGGCGCCTTTATAGAACACATAAAAATGCTCAAGAAATGTGGAGTTAAAACGATGGAGGTTAGATTACCTAAAGAACTTGCAAAGGTGCAAGCGCTTATACTCCCAGGTGGTGAATCCACAAGCAATAGAAAGCTTCTTGAGGAAAGCGGCTTGTTTAAGCCACTTGCCGAAAGGATAAAACAAGGAATGCCTATTTTTGGCACCTGCGCTGGTGCAATTCTGCTGGCTAAAACAGTGGACTCTAAACCAGGGCTTTTCCAAGCAATAGATATTTCTGTAAAAAAGAACGCGTACGGCAGGCAGATAGATTCATTTGAGGCAGAGCTTAAAGTAAAGGGCTTTCCAAAGCCGTTCCATGGAGTTTTCATAAGGGCACCGATTATAGAGCAGGCAGGCAAAAACGTTGATGTGCTCTCAGAGTTCGAAGGGAGAGCGGTTTTGGCTAAGCAGAACAACGTGCTTGTGGCTACATTCCACCCGGAGCTAACAGATGACGCTAGAATCCATAGGCTTTTCCTAGAAATGATTAAATGAAGCCATAATAAGTTCATCAACAATTTTTTTAGATACGGACATTTAAAGGTAAGTTTAAATTTTGGAAAACAGTAATTTTTCTATGTCGTTTTTAAGAAAACTTATAAAAAAAGGAGCTTGGCGCAAGAAAAAGATTTCAAAAGAAGAAAAATGCCCCCCAGAAGCGCACTTGTGGAAAGTTCCTGATGAAAGGATGCAATATAGCATTTCAAGAAGGCGCCGGTGGGGGTGGAGTTTATACAAGGAGCAAACCATTGCCCCTAAAAGCAAGGGATTGTCCAAAAAATTAGGAATAAAAAGAGGTTCGCGAATTTTAGTTCTTGCTGGTTGTTTTGGTGACTGGGCTGATGCTTTAGCCAGGGACGGCAATCGTGTGGTTTATTCTGATGTTTCAGCAGATATGGTTCGGGGCATAAAAGAATCTGAAAAAGGAAAAAAATTTGAATCAGTTAGGGTTTTTGAAGCTTCGCAGTGGCCAAGAAAATCGATGCGATACGATTGGAGTTTTTCTTTTGAGCCGATACCAATACCCTACAGGGGGCTTCATTTAGCATTAATGCGCTCATTGCTGAATTGGAAGGGTGCGAAACTGGTATATGGTGAACTATTTTACGACGGGGCACAGAAAATGGGCAAGGATGTAGAAGAAATCGCAAGATTGTATGGAGCACGTTATGTGAAACAAGTGGTTAAGATTGAGGATGTGCGAGGCGGGGAACATGAAATAACTGTTTTTACTTTAAAAACAAATGAAG
>JAFCEU010000053.1 GCA_017608995.1 Candidatus Iainarchaeum sp.
AGGTGTAGATATGCTCTTCTTAACAGCAGGAATGGGCGGTGGCACAGGTACGGGCAGTGCACCAATAATCGCTGAGATCGCAAAGGAGCAAGGTGCCATTGTAATTTCAATGATTACCTATCCGTTTGCCCTTGAAAAAGCGAGATTGGAAAAAGCGGAGAATGGAATAATAAGGTTACAAGAAACCTCAGACACTGTAATTGTGATCGATAATAACCGCTTGGTTGAGCTTGTTCCAAATTTGCCAATCCAGGATGCATTTAAAGTTGCAGATGAGGTAATCGCTAGAACAGTCCGCGGAATTACAGAAACAATAACACAGCCATCACTTATAAATTTGGACTATGCAGATGTTAGAGCAGTTATGAGCAATAAAGGGCTTAGCGTAATAGCTGTTGGCGAATCCAAATCCGTAGATAAAGTAAACGAAGTTGTTGAGGACACATTGAAGAACGCTTTGCTTGATGTGAACATAGAAGGTGCTACCGGAGCCCTGATCCACATTACGGGCGGCCCAGAGCTAACTCTGGGCGAGGCTAACGCTGTTGGCGAGCTATTAACAGAGCGCATTGATCCTAAAGCACAGGTAATATGGGGCGCACGCGTTGACCCAACATTCGAGAACAAGATGGAAGTGATAAGCATCTTCACAGGCGTTACATCGCCTTACATCAAGGGCCCTGCTTCACATATGAAGGCAGCTCGCGGAGCCTCTAGCAGCTTAAAAGATCTTGATATAGAGTTCGTGAGGTAAGTACCACCTCTTTCCCTCTTTTTCTTTTTTCTCTATTTAATTAGCTAATTTTCTATCTTATACATAATAATTAGCTTACACATAAAATGCTACTTATAGGAAAAACGGTAGCACATTTAGGAAAGCGATGAACAGGAAGAAGTAAAGCATTATATCTTCGATACGCTTCTTTGCTCGCTCATCTGTGCTTTGAAGGAAATAGGTTGCGTATAAAGTGCTTGCAATCTTGCCACCATCGAAAGGAATTACAGGCAATAAGTTAACTAACGCAAGCAAAAAGGAAAGCAGGAAGCAGACCATTATAAAGCCATATATATTCCCAATAAAATAAAGCTTGCCAAGCAGCTGCTCATCCACTTTGGCGCCTTCTTTAAGCACATCCTTAACAACTATGCCAAAAGTACCAAGCTCCTGATTCGGCTTTATTTTAAATTCCTTTATTTTACCATCCAAATCCCTAACAGTAAAAATACGTTCTGCAAAAGGTCTTTGTGCTAAAACCTTCTTAAGCTGCCGAGTATTCTCTATTTTAATATTATCAATTGCGATTATTTCCATACCTGGCTTAAGAATTCCGTAAGCAGGCGCTTTCGGATTTCCGCAGTAAGGAATCCTCTCACTAACGCTTTCGATCTGCACCTTTTCCACCAGGTCAAGGTAAACGCTTTCATACTTTTCGGCAGCAGGTTGATAAAAAGTATTAAAGAACCAGAAGCCCATTAGCCAAAAAACAACCACAAAGAGTAAGTTTGCCGCAGGCCCGGCAGAATATACGCGCATACTCTTTTTCGGTTCTACTTTTTTGAGCTCTTCTTCGTCAGGCTCAACAAACGCACCAATTGGCAAAATCCCTATAAGAAGCAGCCCAGCACTTTTAAGCGTTAGCTTTTCTTTAAGGATCTGTATTCCGTGAGCACTTTCATGAACAATTATTGAGAAAAACAGAGCAATCCACCCATACCACGGGATGAATATAGGCACTTTTGGTATCTGCACGCCTGGAATCACTGGAGCAATTCCAGGACAAGCTGTTTCGCCAATAAGAATGTTCTGCAGAATATGAAGGCCATTTATAACTAAGAGCAATAAACCGAAAAGCGAAATTCCAAATACAGAAAATACTAAAGCAAGCAATGCCGAATAGTTGCTAGTTAGCGGCGCAATATTAATTGCAAAATAGAGTGTATTGTAATAAATGAAAAATAAAGATGCAACAGTGAGCACCGCAATAATCACTCTTTTCGCTAACCCCTGCTTTCTTGCAAAAAGGTAATCGCTTGCAAGCACTCCAAAACCAAGAATAAGGCCGAGCTTAGCTATTAAATCCACAAACCTATGCAAAAAATATGCTTTCCCCATAAATCTTCTAAAGCGTTCCATACGCCATATGGAATAAATGTAATGCGCTTCAACACCAGAAAATCTTTTTACGAGGTATGTTGAACCAAAGAGAAAAAGTGCTATGCCAAACAACGCACTAAACCAAAATATAAAATCCATAAAAATCACTGCTCTCTGAGAGTTATGCCAAGCACTTTTTCAAGCTTGAGCACCAAAGCGTCGCTTGGCTCTAATTCATTTGCTTCTATTCTTTGTAGTACCGATTCCTTCTCAAAGAGTTTCTTTGCTAGCTCTTCTCGCGTTAAGCCTTTCTTTTCCCTAGCTTTCCTGATAACTTCGCCATAATTTTCTATAAGCACAAATGGCTCTTCAATTTTAAAATAATCCCTTCTCACAAATACTTTTGATTTGCCCTCCGGTTTATATAAGGGTTTTCCTAAAGAAGCGCATTTGCTACAAACCAAAAGCTCAGCACCTTCAATTTCGGCTCTTATAAGCTTTGCTTCTCTTCCACAGACCTCACAGCGCATAACAACCCTTATCAAAGAAAGAAGATAGCTTTTTTATAATTAGCGCGTGCGCCAGGCAATAGTGAACTTAAAAAGGGGTGCGCGAGCCCGAAATAAGCATGATTTTGCATAATTTTCCCAATAAGTGTGTTGTGCAAAGGAAAAAGAGGGGGAAGACAAGCTTCCCAAGGGCTCGCGCCGAACTAGCTGAGAAAACGGGATAGGCTCACCAAGCTAGTTCCAGCTTAATATATAATAGCTGCATACCTTATATTTAAACCTTTTGGTTATGTTGGAGTTATGTTTTGCTCTTTTAAGAAAGCGCTTAAAACTACCAAAAACCGCAAAACAAAGGCGTTTTCGATCATTTCGCCATATACATAACATTGCATTCAAATCCTCAAACAAGCGCAAAGAAGAACATCTTATACATAACAATTGGTTATCTTTATTAAACAAACCAATATTTTTCTATAAAAGGCTGATTAGATGGTAGCAGTTAAAGATTTACCTGAAAAAAGCTCTATTTTGATAGATTCACGTGAGATTCAATACTTTATTAGGAAAAGCAAGCGCGCTAAGCACCTGCTTCTGCATATAAACTGCAACGCAGCTCTTGAGGTTGTTGTTCCCTTTCGCAGGAAAATTACACTAAAAGAGATAGAAAAGTTCCTTTTGGAGAAAAAGCGCTGGATTTTGCGAAATTTGCAAAAAGCAGAGGAAATTGCAAGAAAAGCGAGCAGGCGAAGAAATTTTTTGCTCTTTTTAGGCAGAGAAGTTCCAATAGAAGTAATCGAATCCAGAAGGAAAAGAGCTGCTGCAATGCCAAGCATTGGAAAACTAATAGTGAAAATCCCCATTGGAAGAAAAGATCTTGCAGCAAAAGCAATTCAGCGATTTTATAAAAAGCATGCAAGCAAAATTATAACGCACTTAGCAAGGAAAAACGCTTGCAAAATGAATGTTTCTTTCTTCCGCATCTCAATCCGCTCACAGAAAACCCTTTGGGGAAGCTGCTCCCCTCGCAAAGTGCTTTCCTTCAACTGGCGCCTCATTGCTGCACCGCAAGCAGTGGTCGAATATATAATTGTGCACGAGCTTGCGCATTTAAAGCACAGAAATCACTCAAAAGCATTCTGGCGGACAGTGCAGAAATACTGCCCTGATTATAGGAAGTACGAAAGGTGGCTAAGAAAATACGGCGATCTAATAAAGGCAAGAACGGATAATTGCTAATCAGGATGCTATAAGAAAAGATTTAAAGTAAGTTGGCATGTTAATAGCTGTGTGTTATATAAAAATAACTATAAGTTAATAGAATAAGAGAGCAAGCAAACAGGAGACAAAAAATGGAAAAAAGAAGTGCAACAGTAAGACAAACAGCAAATGTAAAAGGACAGCAACCAATGGCACAGCAAGAAATCAAAGAAGCGGTTAGGGAGAGCATGAAGAATGTGAAGCACAAAATTATGGTGATGAGCGGCAAAGGGGGCGTTGGAAAAACAACTGTTGCAGTAAATCTTGCTTTCGCTCTCAGCATGCAGAACCTAGAAGTCGGCCTAATGGATGCAGACATCCATGGACCAGATGTGCCAAAGATGCTTGGCATTGAGAACAGGCAGCCTGAAATTATTGAGGGCAAAGTAAATCCTGTATTTGCAACACAGCATCTGCGAACAATTTCGATTGCTTTTTTCCTTACAGAGAGAGATACTGCAATAGTTTGGCGGGGGCCTCTCAAAATGCATGCGATTCGCCAATTTTTGTCAGATGTAAACTGGGGAAAGCTTGACTATTTGGTTATTGATTTGCCTCCTGGAACAGGAGATGAACCTTTAAGCGTGGCCCAACTCATAAAAAATGTTGATGGTGCTGTTATTGTGACCACACCACAAGAAATTTCGCTCTTAGATGTGCGTAAAGCGGTAAGGTTTGCCCAGGTTCTTGATATTTCTGTGATTGGAATTATAGAGAATATGAGTGGCATGGTGTGCCCGTATTGCGGAAAGGAGATTCCAATCTTCAAAAGAGGTGGGGGAAAGCGTGCTGCTCATGAAATGGGCGTTCCTTTTTTGGGAAGCGTGCCCTTTGATCCTCATATTGTTGAGGATGCAGATAGAGGAAAGCCATTCATTCTTCACAGGGAATCGAAGGTGAGTAAGGCCTTTGAACGTATTGTAGATAGAATTCAGAATTCTATCAAAGATAATGCTTGCAAG
>JAFCEU010000054.1 GCA_017608995.1 Candidatus Iainarchaeum sp.
TTGGTAAAATTTATTAGCAAACGAGTAGTATCATTGATCTCAACCGTTATAACACCCTATTGCTTTTCGCCTTTTACACTTTCTTTCTCTTCCTTTGCGTACTCGAAGTAGGAGTAAGCGAAAAGTGCAATTACAAGGAGGATTATTGCAATTATTGCTGGCAAAAATAAGGGCTCAAAAAAGCCGGCAAACAGGAACAGGATTGCATAGAGAATAAATAGCTTGCTCGCTAACGCATGTGTTTTTTTCCAAACAGAATCGCTGCTTAGGGTCCAGGGCGTGCGAATGCCTACAAACCAGTTGCGCTTTGCTTTTTTAAGCAGCACAGCCATATATAAAAAAAGTGCGCTTATCGCTGGCATAAGCCAATAATTCATTTTTATTATAAATCCGAGGCCAGAGGCAATCATAAGTGCATGCAAATATAGCATAAATACAACAAAAATTAGAATGAAACCTCTGAAGTAGGGCATAAACGCCGCGTAGTTCTTTTTAAGAGGGTCTATTTTAGGAAGTACTGTAAAAAGCAATACAATGAGCAAAGTGATTATGGGGATTATAAAGAGGGAAACTTCCTTATTTGCATAGGCATCTATTTCGCCAGAAGCATTCCAATGGCTTGGGATTTTCTCTGGAAGCTGTGGATAGAAATAGAAACTAACAGCAAAACTTAGAAGAACTAACAAGAAAACAACAGGCCAAAATATTCTTTCCATCCAATCACTAAGAATAGTTAGTTAGAAAGTTTAATAAAAAGTGCAGTTACACTAATCTATTCGCGCCATTCATTTTGTTAAATTTTCTCTAAAGCAAATTGAGCCTATCAAATATAATAAACAGCAGAACAGCAATTAGTGCCAAAAGAAATCCGTAAAAGAAAGTTGCTGTAAAGCCAAAAGAATCCCAAAGTAGGCCTGCAATTACGCTTGCTGGAAGTAGCGCTAAGCCTGTTGCTGCTTGAAATGTGCCCAATGCAGTAGCACATATCTCTTTTGGCGCCATATCTGAAACAAACGCTCTTTCATTCGCATCAACAAAGGCAAAGAACAACCCATAAAGGAAAAAAAGGAGCGCCATCATTATTAAAGAACTTACATAAATAAAAGCAAGCGAAACAAGTGCAAACAATGCGTAACCAAAAAGAAGCACCTTCTTTCTGCCTATTTTATCAGATAATATGCCTGCAGGCACCGCAAAGCTAGTCGCTATTGTATTATAAATCGCGTACATTAAAATGGGCATAACAACAGCAAGCTCTTTTAAAAAGAACTGTTCACTTCGGAGAATGAAAAACATATAGCTGAAATTTGCCAATGCAAAAATACTTGCGATTAGAATGAATGCTTCCAAGTTCCTTGGCAGAGATTTTAAGCTGATGCTCACAGCGGGGGCCTTCTCTCTTTTTGCATCGAGGTTGCCTTCTCTTACAAAAAAAGCAGGCAACAATGAAAGCAAAGAAATTATTCCAGCAAAAAGAAAAATCTGCCTAAAATTGAAATCGAGGAACCAAAATAGGGTCAGTGCAAGTAAAGAGCCTAAAATCGCTCCGCCAGAATCAAATGCTCTGTGAATTCCAAAACCTCTGCCTCTTGCTTTTTTAGTGGTCGAAGCAGCTAACAGAGCATCCCTTGCGGGCTGCCTTACGCCTTTGCCCAGGCGCTCTATTGAGCGCAATATAAGCACATGCGGCCAAACACCGGCAACAGCGAGCAGAAGTTTGGCGATAGCAGCTATGCCATAGCCGAAGAAAACAAAGGGCTTTCTCTTTCCAATTTTATCAGAGATATGGCCTGCGAACACTTTAAGCAATGCTGCAATTGTTTCACCTAAGCCGCCAACCAAACCAATGGCCAAGCCAGAACCGTCAAGCGATTTTATAAAAAGTGGGAGAATTGGCAGTATCATTTTACTGCCGGTGTCGTTAATAAAGCTGACTAGCCCGAGCAGATAAATATTACGCTTGCTTGGGATTTTGGGTTGCGCCATAGCATCACCAAAATTATTTTTGATGTTATATTTATTAATCGGTTGGTTAAAATATTAAGATACTATGAAGGCAGGCATTTTCCATTACAAAATGGGTACTGATGGAGTATCGCTTGAGATACGAAAGCGCGCAAAGATCCTGAAGAAACTTGGCCTTAAGCCCTATTTTATCGCCGGTGAAGGCGATGCTGATTTTATTATCCCAGAAATAAGCACTGCAAACAGAAGTATTATGCGCTTCAATAGTTATGCTTTTGATGGCGAGGATGAAAATAAAGTAAAAAAGATATTCAATAGGTTGGAGCGCAAAGCAGAAAAAAACCTAAGCAAGGTGTTCGAGGAATTAAAGCCGGGATTTATCATTGTGCATAACATGTTTTCAATGGCATACAACTTGCCAGCGTCATATGCACTAATGCGAATTATACAACAAAGGAACATAAAAACCGAGGCAGTACATCACGATTTTTGGTGGGATAGGAAAATTTTCAAGTCGCATTTATTTTTCATCAGAGATTTGATGCTTGATATATTGCCGCCAAATATCCCCCAAATAGTTTCGCACGTGGTCATAAATTCTATTGAAAGAGAGCGCCTGCTAAGAAGACGGGGAATAAAGGCAAAAATATTTGGAGATCTATTCGAATTTGAAGAGCCAGATGGTCACTCAAAAGAAAAAATAAAAAAATTACTTAAACTGAAGAGCGAGGTTATCTTTCTTCAAGCAACAAGAATAGTGAAAAGAAAGGCGATCGAAGTATCAATAGATTTGGTAAGCGAATTTAAGAAGATGTCCGGAAAAAACGCAGTAATAGTTCTAACAAACCCTCCGGAAAAATATATTGACCGGGAATATTTAGAGGTATTAAAGGAGTACGCCAAAGAAAGAGGAGTGAAGCTTATCGAAGCATATAGGATCGCTAAGAGCTTAGCTTTTTTCGAATTCTATAAAATAGCTGATTTTGCACTTTACCCAACTGTGAAAGAGGGGTTCGGCAATCAGTTCCTTGAAGCGACATATTACAAAGTATTGCCTATAGTGTTTGAGTATGAAGTTTTTAGGAAAGATTTGAAAAAAGAGGGCTACAAATATATATCACTAGGGCAAAGATATAAAAGTGCTAATGGAATGGTCAAAATCTCGGAAAAGCGATTGCACAAAGCTGCAAAAAAAGTGCTTTATTATATTAAGCACCCTAAGCGCTACAAAGAGGCTGTCGAAATGAATTATAGAATTGCAAGCAAATATCATTCGCCAGCTGTGCTAGAAAACTACTATGCGCTTCTTTTAACATCCATTAAAATGGAAAAAGCATTATATAACTTAAAAGATATAATAAACCTGCCAAAAACCAAATGGAATGATAAAATAAAGAAAATTATCAGAATCTAGTCACGCTTGGAAAAACTACTTGGAAACCCAAAGCCCGTGCATCTTTCACCTCAGTATTCTTCGCATTTGAGCTCAAAATAATTCTTTGGGTGTGAGCACGAAGGGCATTTTTCTGGTGGTTGCTCTGCGTAATGTACATATCCGCACTTTCTGCAAACCCAATATTTTTTCTCCTTCTTATTAAAGAGTGTATTGCCTTCTAATTCTGCAAGCAGCTTTTTGTATCGATCTTCGTGGTGCTTTTCTGCTACAGCAATTGCTCTTAGCCTAGATGCTATTTCAGAAAAACCTTCCTTTTCTGCAACATCTGCAAACTCTGGATACATCTTGCTGTGTTCATAGTTTTCGCCCGCAATAGCTGCTTTTAGGTTTTCAACAGTATTGCCAAGGGTGGTTGGCACCACTGCCTCTATTTCAATTTCAGGCAAAGGCTTGTTATATTTCTTTTTTAGTTCATTTATAAGCCTAAGCAGCCACTTCGCGTGCTCTCTTTCGTTTTCCGCCGTTATGAGAAATATCTCTGCTATTTGCTCAAAACCCTCTTTTTGAGCAACCTTGGCATAGAAAGTGTAGCGATTCCTAGCTTGGCTTTCGCCTACAAAAGCCTTTGCAAGATTTTTTATAGTTTCTTCCATAACACCACCACAACAAACTATGGTAAGAGGTAAAAGCGAAATGTTTAAAAATATAATATGAAAAACTATTCATATGAAAGCGTTATCATGCCCGTTGTTTTTTGACATTTTTGCTTCAAAATCAAGGATGGCAATAATAAAGGCCATTTGGAACAAACCGAAATCTGTGCAAGAAATATGCGAACAAACTGGGCTTGAGCAGAGCAATGTATCACACCAGTTAAAGCTCCTTAAAAGATGTCATATTGTAAAGGTTAAGCGTATTGGAAGGAACAAAATATATGGGCTTGAGAATAGCGTAAGGCCCATAATCAAAGCAGCTGAAAACCATCTCAGAAAACACTGTAAGCGCAAATGTAAAGAATGGGTTAAGAAGAATAAAAAATGAAAAAGACGAAGCAGACTAAAGACACAGGTACTATTGCTCGGTTGTCTCTTTAATATTCTTCTTTAACCACTTAGCAAACTTTTCTGCTGCTTTGGCTCTGTGTGAAATCTCATTCTTTTTTGCTCGGGAAAGCATACAAAGAGGTTCGTTAAAGCCAGCAGGCACAAAGATTTTTTCATAGGGCATAACGTCCTTATTCTTGCAATAAACTCTATCTGCGATCTTTCCTTTAAGGATGCCTAAAAA
>JAFCEU010000002.1 GCA_017608995.1 Candidatus Iainarchaeum sp.
TTCCCTTATTATTTCTGTGTGCTTTAGCAAATCCTTGCTTCTTTCAATAGTTTCCTTTACTCCATATTCATCGGTATAAGCGGTACTAACTGTTCCAAGTATTCTCTCTTTTAGTCTATAATCCAAAAGCTCTTTTTCTAGAAATGTTTCTTTTGTCATTCCAGGGCCAGCTATTATTATGCCTTTTATTTTGTCAATATAAGGAACCAACGCTTTGTTCATAGCCTCAGCGATTTTTTTATAGAAGTTGTATTCAGCTTCTTCACGCAAATGTTCAAAGCGCTTTGCTGATTGCCCACCTGCCCTGATTTTTCCAGCAACATTGCTTCTAAACTTTCCAACAATCTCATACTTTTTTCCTTTCAGTAGCGCAATAGTCGCTTCATTTTTATCCATTACGAGAATTCCATAGATCTCTGTGGGTTTTCCCATTTCTTCGAGCGGCTCAAGATTGAATTCCGAATCACACCAGTATAACTTGGTTTCAAGCCTCTTTATTGGTACTACAGTAAAGAGCTTTATATTGGATTTCCCTTCCTGTTTTGAGATATTGCCGCAAAATATCGCAAGGCCATTCTTTGGAATATTGAAATCTATCTGCTTCAATAGGTTTATTATCTTCTTTAGTGCACCCTGCACATTCTTCCTTGTATTGGGATCCTTTATATTTGAGCTTTGGCTTCGTTCGTTTATCAGCTGAGACATTACAGAGCTTCTATCTGTGCCATAGGGTATGTAAAGCGATATGAGCTCTGTTCCAGAGCCCTTAAAGCTTTTGAGTTTTCTGAGCTTTTTGTTGAAGAGGTTAAGCTCAGCATCACTAATTTCCTCTATAATTTCCTTTTTCATACGGATTCACTTAGAGCTTTAAATTCCAATAATTTAATGTAAAAAAAGGTAGTTTTAAATATAAAAGTACCCAATTAAATATAAAAAGGATTAATAAAGGATACAAATAACTCCTTTAAGGTGCTCCACATGCTAGATGAAGGCCTGTTTAAAATATTTGAAGATAACGAAGAAAGCGCTGAAGAAACTTCAACAGCTAGCAATATGGCTGAACCCGTAGAAAGCATAACCTTCGCTAAAACTATTGTTGTTTCTGTTGGTGGCTCGCTCATTATTAAAGAAAAGCCAGACGCAGCGCTAATAGGAAAGCTCGCCGAAAAAATAAATTCGCTTCATAAGCGCGGCTATCGCTTTGTGATAGTTGTTGGCGGCGGCAGGGTATGCAGGAATTATATTGCCGTAGCAAAAGCACTCGGGGCCAGCAATTTCATTGCAGATTCGATAGGAATTGCAGTTACAAGAATCAACGCTATGCTCATGATTCAAGCGCTAGATAACGCCTATCCAGAGGTACTCACCGATGTTCTAAAAGCAAAGGCAATATTGGATTCTGGCAAGATTCCAGTATATGGTGGCCTGTTGCCGGGCATAACAACTGATTGTGTGGCAGCGCTTATTGCAGAATACCTCAACGCGGAGTTCATCAACCTAACTGACGTTGATGGTGTTTACTCAGCAGACCCAAAGACAAATCCTAACGCAAAGTTCTATCCTGAATTAAGCTACGATCGTTTGCTAGCGTTAATGAAGCTTGCGGAAAGCAAGCCGGGCCAAAACCTAGTGCTTGATTTGCCAGCATGCCTCATTTTAAAGCGCTCTAAAGTCCCTGCTTTAATACTAAACGGCAACGATTTGGACAACTTCGTTGCAGCAATAGAAGGTGGAGAGTTTAGAGGCACGCGAATCATTGAGCGGGAAGAGTAAGAAGAGTTATGTATAATAATTACAATGTTTTTCGCTTTCCGAGCATAACTAACAATTCTTCAAAACTTATCAGCGGCTTTTTCCAATGTTGCGAATCATCTACCAAGCGAGGGCAGGCGATAAAAACAAAAGCATCTAATTCAAAATCAAGAAGCATAGGCTCGCTTATATTATCGACAGCAATTATTGTTGCTTCCCTGCCTTTTTTCTCCAAAAGCTTTTTCGCTTCTACTGCTTTTTCTTCATTAAATTGCCCCGGTTTTGTGCTAAGCAATATTCCAAATCGCTTTGCTTGCATCGCCTTTGCGATTACCGCATAGCGTTTCTTCAAAAACTTGCTTAGCTCCTTTTCATCCAACCACGATAGTGATTTTGAAAGTGGATTGAGCGCTAACACCGGTTTCTTTTCCGAGCGCAGTATCCCTAGCGCATGGAATACGCCATCGCCAACAAAAAACACTGCTTTGCTTTTACTTTTTGCTGCTTGCGTTTCACAGCCAAGCACCTGGCCTTCCACACCAAAGGCGCTTTTCTTAAGCTCTATTGTAATGCCTTCTTTTTTGGCCTCTTTTACAAGCTCTTTGAGCAGCTCAAGATATTGAATTGCTGCAACGCCAATGATCCTTTTTATCCCTTTGTTTTTAAGCTCTCCAATAAGCATTTTTGCAAGCTCTTTCTGCTCCTTCCTGCTAAATGTGTATTTTAAGGGAAAATACACAACTTTTTTCATATTCAGCATTTTATTGTGCCCTATATGCAATACTAAATCTGGCTTAACCATCTTCATAGCTTTTATTGGCAAATCACAAGCACCAAAGCAATTATCAGCGGAAATAAAAACCCTTGCTTTTGCTTCTTTTTCCAATTTATGCGCAAGTTTTACCGCAAGCCTTTTCAATCCTGCTGGCGCCTGCACTAGCACCTTCTTTGCTTTTCTCCTTTTAACCTCTTTAATAATCGCTTTTTCATCAATCCAGAGCTTTGCCATAGAATCAGCCGCTTTTTTCTTTAGCTTCTTTAAGCTCTTTTAAGCTTTCTAAGATAAGTCTTTTCTCTTCGCTTAAAACTACGTGCCTTATATTCTCCACAGCATCTATGTTTGCAGAGAGCGAATCAATTCCATATCTTACAAGTATTCTTGCCATCTCCGGGTTGCTTGCAGCTTGTCCGCAAATTGAAGTCTGCACGCCAGCCTTTTTACAAGCGTCTATAACCATTTTAATCTGCTTGAGCACAGCGGGGTGCATCTCATTGAAATGCTTCTGTATGCGCTCGTTGTTTCTATCCAAACCTAAAGTTAATTGCGTTAGGTCGTTAGTTCCAAATGAGATAAAGTCAATGCCTTCCTTTAATATATCTTCTATTGTTAGTGCTGCTGCAGGCACCTCAATCATAACACCAAATTCGAGTTTGCCTTTTTCTTGCTTTAAGCCAACTTCCTTAGCTATCTTCTTCGCTTCTCTTACCTGCGAAGCATCATGCACAAAGGGCAACATTACCCCTATGTTACCATATCCTTCTTCTAGAAGCTGTTTTATTGCTAAAAACTGTGCTTTTAAAAGCTCCGGCTGATCTAAGTCGCGCCTTATCCCATGCCATCCAAGCATTGGGTTCTCTTCGTGCGGCTCATACTGGCCACCTTCCAGGTTTCTATATTCATCGGTGCGTGCATCAAATGTTCTATACCATACGGGCTTTCCTTTGAACTCCTTCAGCACAGTTTCAATTCCATCGTGCACAGCTTTCACAAGCTTATCTATTTCATTTCTACGTATATATTCTGCTGGATGTACACCATTAGCGGTAATCATATGTTCTGCTCTCAATAGGCCCACACCGTCAGCACCGGTTTGAGCAGCATGCTTTGCAGCCTCTGGCAAAGCAACATTCACTTTTACCTTTGCAGCTATTTCCCGTAGCAATTCAGTGAGCATCTTTACCTCTTCTTCAAGTTCCTTTTCGCTTAACTTGCTTGCCTCTTTCTCTCCAAACTTTTCTACAATTTCCCTGGCTTCTTCATGCTCTCTTATTTTATGTCGTTCTTCAAGTCCGCGAAGAATCGCTTGCTTTTTCTCAGCAACCTTTTTCTTTATCTCTGCAAGCTTTTCCTTCGTTTGCTTCAGCTCTTCAAGGGTTTTCTTCTCTTCCTTTATCTGCTGAGCTATTCCGCGCAAACCTGGCTTTGGCCGCACATAAACAGCTTCTTTTTGCAATACTTTGAAGCGCTCCTTTTCTTCGCTCTCAAGTTCAAGCTTTATTGCTTCCTCAAGCAAATCAACTTCCTCAAGCTTGATTATTTTATCTGTTGTTTTTTCAGGCATCTCTATCTTCAGCTCACCTTCATACACGTAGCCGTTGTAGCCATCTACCGTTACAGTCATGCCATCCTTAAGCTTCTTCGTTCCATTTTCAGTACCGACAATGCACGGAATGCCGAGCTCTCTGCTTACAATAGCAGCATGGCAAGTAGTGCCGCCTTCATCCGTAACTATCGCTTTACTTTTCTTCATTATTGGTACCCAATCCGGGTTTGTCATCTTTGTTACAAGTATGCAGCTCTCCTTCACTTTCTCTATATCCTTTATTGTTGGCACGACTATAACCTTGCCAGAAGCAATGCCCGGGCTTGCAGCCAAGCCATCTACCAGCACTTTTGCTTTCAGCTCACCAACTTTTTCCCTTCTTAGCATCTCTTTTTCAACCTTATCCTTAAGGGAGAGCGTTGTTATCGCTCTGCTTTGTAATATTTTTATTTCGTTCCCCTCAATAGCCCATTCTATATCTTGTGGTGCTTTATAATGCATTTCAATCTGCCTTCCGAGTTTTGCCAATTCAATGATTTTGTTATCAGAAATCTTTTGCTTTGAGCCTTTAGCTTCGCTCAGCACTATCTTCTTGGTTTTGCCAGCAGAACGCTTTAGCATCCATTCCTGACAGCTAATCTTTTTCTCTATTATTTTCATGGTCTTTTTATCTACGATATAAGTGTCTGGTGTTATGCTGCCTGAAACAATCGCTTCTCCTAAACCGAAGCATGCTTCAATTATTATCTTGCTTGTATCACCGGTTGGATCAGCAGTAAACATTACCCCGCTTTTCTCAGAATCAACCATCTTCTGCACAATAACCGCAATGCCTACCTTTTCTGTTGGGAAGCCTTTTTTCTTTCTGTAAAAAACAGCTCTTGCAGTGAAAAGCGAAGCCCAGCAGTTCTTAACCGCTCGCAACAATGCTTCCCTGCCGTGCACATTCAAGTAAGTTTCCTGTTGCCCTGCAAAGCTTGCTTCCGGCAAGTCCTCTGCAGTAGCTGAGCTACGCACAGCAACATATGCTTGCTCGCTTGAAGTAAGCCAAGCTAAGCGCTGCTCGCCAAGCTTGCAGTATGCATTTATTATTTCATTCTTCAATTCTTCGCTCATCGAAGTTTTTTTAATGAGCTCTCTTACTTCAGCAGTTACCTTTTTCAACTCAGCAGTATTATCAACATCTAGCGCATCTATCTTTTCAATAATTTCTTTTTTTATACCGGTACTTTCTATAAAGTCGAAATATGCCTTTGAGGTTATAATAAAGCCTGCAGGCACAGGAAAGTTTGCATTTACTAGCTCGCCGAGATTTGCACCTTTGCCACCCACCAATGCAACATCTTTAGCTCTAACCTCTCGAAACCAAACAACATTTCGCATCTTTAACACCTATAATGAAAAACACCGAGCTGATTTATTAATCTAACGTTCTGCTTAAACGAAAAAATTAAATATGAGCGTGCAGTGCTTATTTTATGATGAAGGAAACCGAATCCAAGAAGGCAGATTTAATCCAATTAAAAATAAGGGGGCTTCAGATAGCAAAGAATAAAAAGGCAATCATAAGGCGTTATAGCAAGAATGAGAGGCTTTATGTTGGAGAGCGCCTTTTCGAAAAACAAATAGATTATCTCTTAAAAAATGGCGTTCCTAGATATAGGATACACTCCTGGCTGAGAACTACAAAGGGCTTCATGTGGTTTTTGGAGACTCCACTTACAACTATAAAAGAGATTCGAGAAGTGCTTTCAAAATTTAGGCTGGCTCCAGCATTTCCAGTGGTGATAGCAGCCCATATGCGCACCAATATTAAAGAGAGGGAACCACAGCAACTTGCAAAAAAATTGCAAGAATTGTTCGCTTTTGGTGCCTTGTATTATCCAGGTCGCAGAGAGAAGCTAAAGATGTTCCTTTTGAGGCACCCGCACCTCATAACAATGCCCCTCCCTACTTTTAAAGCAACTCTTGCAAAAAGCAATCCAACAACCGCTGAAGCGATAAAACACACAATTGAGCTCGCAAAAAATGCAGGATTTTCTTCTGAAGAGGCACTCAGAGCAATGCAAAGATTCTGCAGAAGAGGCAAGCCAGTGGCGCACGTTGAAAAGCTTATGAGAGAAAGAGTTAGAAAAATTCACGAAAGAAAAAGAAAAATCAGAACGCCCAGGGTAAAATCAAAGCGAAAACCACGCTAAAAGCAATATTTAAAAAACCATCATAAGAGTATTTCTATATTGAGCTGCTTTTATTGGTTTTCTGGTTGGTGCATTAAAATGGGTTTAAGACCTGGCAGATGCTATTCAAGCCTCGAGCAGAGGCCGTACACAAGGGTAGCTGTCAAAGTGCACGAAAAGAACTATGTTGGTGCTATTCCTCCCCTCAGAATAAGACAATTTAACATGGGCAATCCGAGGAAGAAATATACTCATATTGCTGATCTTGTCGTCGAAAAAGGCGTGCAGATAAGAGACAACGCATTCGAAGCTGCAAGAATCTGCATAAACAGGTTTTTGAACAACAAGATAGGTAAAGACAACTATTTTATGCGCATTCGCGTATTTCCGCACCAGGTGCTAAGAGAGCACAAGCAGGCTCAGGGCGCAGGTGCAGACCGTGTTTCGCAAGGGATGAGTCATGCTTTCGGTAAGCCAATCGGCAGGGCTGTTAGAGTTCGTAAGGGACAAGTGGTTATCAGCGTGCTTGCAATGCAGGAGCATATGGCTATTGTTAAGAAAGCACTGCTCCGCGCAAAAGACAAATTCCCTTGTCCGATAAGCGTCAAAATACACACAGATGTTGAATCTATAGGT
Source organism: Candidatus Iainarchaeum sp. (assembly GCA_017608995.1). Classification (GTDB taxonomy): domain Archaea; phylum Iainarchaeota; class Iainarchaeia; order Iainarchaeales; family DTGL01; genus DTGL01. Next base: position 6,890 of record JAFCEU010000002.1, read on the forward strand.
ACTAGACCAAGCCATATTATAGAAGAAATTACAGAGCTTGAGGAGAAGAAGAAAGAGGAGGAAGAGAAGGTAGAAGGTGCAGAGAGCAAAGAAGCTAAGGAAGAGAAGGGTAAAGAGGAAGCCAAAGGGAAGAAAGAAAGCAGTGAGAAGAAAGAGTAACTATTTCGTCTTTTTAGAAAAATAGTCGTTAAGCGGGAGAGGGGAGTCGAACCCCTCTAACTCGGTCTGCAGCCGAGTGCATAGCCGCTCTGCCACTCCCGCAATAAGAACCTCCAGCGGGTTCTTATCACCCCTGCAACCAACTGGAACCTCAGTAACCGCAAGCGGGTTCTTTTCATCTCCAGCGATCAGGAAAACTGCGTTTTCCCGATGCCTTTCCCTTGGGTTATTGTTCCTTGTGCTATACTTATTTTATTAAAAACTGTTTTAATAATTTTCCGCATCGCCTTTAATATTTAAATTTCTTGTGATAGCGGCAAGATTTGCTCGCTATACAAAGTCACTTAGCGTTCCAGTCTTTGTTTCGCTACTCTCTTTTTCGTTTTTAATATCGCTTTGCTTTGCTTGCTCGCCCTTATCTCTAACAACCTTCCCCGCTTCCTTTCCGCTTGTATCGCTTAGCAGTATTTCGCGTGCTTTCTCCAAATCGCCGTTCTCCAGTAACCTGAAAATGCGCCTAACATCAAAAGCGTTTTCAAAATCCGTTTCGGCCAGGTTTTTTTCAAGTAAATCAAAACCAAGCTCAACAATGGATTTCCTTTCTTTCTGCATAGCGCTTAGCTCTGCAATTTTCTTGCCGAAATGTTCTTGGAAAAAATTAGCATCTATTGAGATTATTGCTTTTTCCTTAAACTCATCCGCAAGCTTTCTCAGCTCAAGGTTTTCTTGACTATGCCCTTTCGCAAGGCTCCCTGAAAGTTTTATTTTTATAAGGGGCTTCTTCTTGAACGTGTTTGCTAAAATCTTTTCTATATGCTTCTTTACACTTTGCATAACTTCTTCGCAAGATGCATTTTCAAACTCGAGCTTATTGTAGAAGAATGCTCTTTGCTCGGGCAGAACCAAAAACTCAAGCTTATTCGCTTGAGTGTTAAACAAGTATATCCCTTTTGACTTCTTAGATTCAAGCCTTTTCATCTGAGTTATAACTGTTGAGCCAGGAATAATAAGGTGTTTTCCTTGTTCATTGAACTCGCTTTGCCAGTGTAAGTGTCCATTAACTATTATATCAAATCCACTTGGCAAGTCAGCAATGCTAAGCGTGGCAATCATTTCGTCTTCAAACGGCAGTAATTCTTTAAGTGATTGATGCAGCATCAATACATTGAATGCATCTTTTTCCGGTTTTGGGTCCCAGAGTTTTAAAGCATCTAATGCCTTTTTCTCTGGTACGCCTCCCAAGCCATGCACCGCGATTCTCTCATTGTTTATTGTGCAAACAGCTTTTGCAGCATGTACATAAGCGATAAAACCTGCGCTCTCGAAAAGCTGCAGATAATTTACATAATCTCTGCCCCGAAATTCATGCGTACCGTGAATAGCGATTATTGGAATACCTTTCAGCGTAAGCTCTTTCTTTGTAGCACCTTTAATTTTGATGATTTTTGTGTAATTATCGTTAGCGTTTTTAGCTATTGAGAAGAGCTCCATCGCTTGCAGCAATGTTTTGGCATTAGGCACTTCCTCATGGAACACATCTCCGCTTATAAGTATTAGATCAGCATTGTGCTTTACTGCAAGCTCAAATGCTTGCTTAGCATTTTCAAATGCTTCCTCTTCGCGACCAGCTTGCTTAAAGCCTAGGTGAAAATCAGAAAGAAAAGCTATGCGCATATAAAAAGAATTTGTGGGCAAAGTTAATTAAAATAAAATGTTTTCGCTAACTTTTTATAATCTTTATCAGCCCCTTGAGTTTAGCTTCATCATAGAAGAGAAGAGGCCTGAACACAGCGAGCACTTGCTTCGAATCAAATTCTTTGTATTTGGCAAATGCTTCCTTTGTTGTTTCAGTATCTGCCTTAACAATTGCTAGGATATCCCGCTCTTTTATTAATTCCTTAAGTTCGCTTACTGGCGTAAGTGCAAATTTCCTATAGCAATTCCACGTTATTAAAGGTTTTATTGCTCCTTCGAGCTCCTTGCTTTCTTTTTCCACTACTGGGAACACATTGCAACCCCTTTTTAGCATCAGCCAGCCAGCTACAAGCTCCTCATCTTTCCCAGAGAAAAATAAAGCAACGTTGCCCTCAACACCTGTGGGCAAGCCTCCAAAGCATTTTATTTCATCTGCATAGAGGTGTGCTTGTTCATTGCGTACCTCTATGTGCAATACTCTGTCCGGCTTTTTTAAATCAACCTTAAGACCAAAATTTTTTACTATGCGCGCGCCAACTTTGCGCTCAACCTCCTGCGAACTGAAATAATGCATACCTGTGCGCGAGCACTCCACAGCAAAACTTTCATTCTTCTCAAACCTTCCAGCGAAGAATTTAGCGGCTTTTTCTGCAATTTCATCAAGATCAGTAAATTCGAATTCATATGCTAATGCTAAGGAATGCAGACCAAAAACCCTTTTCAATACCGCTAAGCATTTTTCCAATTCATCAGCGTAGAGATAAAAACGCATTCTGCCCTGCCTTAGCTCGTTGAACTCAATTTTGTTTCTGTGCAAAGCGCATTTTATATTCTCGCGAAGCTTCCTGTTAAAATATGCTTGCGTTTTCTCGCTCTTAAGGAAAACCCCGCTTGCGGGCTTTATAAGCAAAACATTTGGTTCAAGCATAAGAAACCTAAAGGTAGAAAGAAAATTTAAGTTATGCTTTTCTTGCTACCTGCTAAGCTCTCAGCATTAATTATTTATATATTACTAGCTTACAATCTAACATCAATTTTTGCTTTTTTGAAAATTTTTTACGGAGGGATGATGTTGGCGATTAGGTGGGTTACTGAGCGAGACGAAAATGGCTATTTTTGGCCTAGCGAAGAAGCCAAAAAGCAGGCTTGGATTAGCGACCCGAATATCTACGAGGAGGCAGCAAAAGACCCCGTTGCATTCTGGGAGAAACGTGCGGAAGAAGGCATAGAATGGTTTCAAAAATGGGAAAAAGCATACGAATGGAACCCGCCACACTACAAGTGGTTCGTTGGCGCAAAGCTGAATGTTTGCTACAACTGTGTCGATAGGCACGTCAAAGCAGGCAAGGGCGACAAGCCAGCGATAATTTGGATTCCTGAGCCGGTTGATGAACCAAAGCGCGTAATTACTTATGCAGAATTATACAAGCAGGTTCAGAAGTTTGCAAATGTGCTCAAAAGCCTTGGAATAAAAAAAGGCGATCGCGTTAGTATTTATTTACCAATGATTCCAGAAGTGCAGATAGCGATGCTCGCTTGTGCGCGTATTGGTGCTATACATAGCGTGGTTTTCTCTGCGTTCAGCGCTGACTCTTTAAGAACAAGAATTGAGGATTCCGAAGCGAAAGTGCTTATAACTGCAGATGGGTACTATAGAAGAGGCAAAGTTATAAATCTGAAGCAGAACGCTGATAAAGCAGTTGAAGGTACTTCAATTGAAAAGGTAATTGTGGTGAAGCGCGCAGGTAATGAAGTGAATATGCTCAGCGGCAGAGACCTTTGGTGGCACGAGTTGATGGAAGAGGCTAGCGATAATTGCGAAGTCGAACAGATGGATGCTGAAGATATGCTATTCTTGCTTTACACAAGCGGAACAACTGGCAAGCCAAAAGGCGTTGTGCATACCTGTGGCGGTTACATAGTGATGGCTTACTGGACTTCGCGCTGGGTATTCGATTTGCATGACGATGATATCTTTTGGTGTACTGCTGATGTGGGCTGGATTACAGGTCACACATATAATTGCTATGGTCCATTAGCTAACGGTGCAACCTTGCTCTTCTTCGAAGGAGCTCCAGATTATCCAGAAAAAGACCGCTGGTGGCAGATTATAGAGGAGAATAAAGTTACCATCTTATACACGGCGCCTACTGCAATAAGGATGTTTGCGCAGTGGGGTGAAGAATGGCCAGCCAAGCACGATTTGAGCTCATTGCGCCTGCTTGGTACAGTGGGTGAGCCCATTGATGAAGATGCATGGCTCTGGTACTTCAAAAACATTGGCGGTTCGCGCTGTCCAATAGTCGATACCTGGTGGCAGACAGAAACAGGCGGCACACTTATTACTTCACTCCCGGGAATAGGTCCATTCATTCCTACTGTCGCAGGCCTTCCTTTCCCTGGTGTTACTGCCGACATCTTGGATTCTGAAGGAAATTCAGTTAGTGGCAGCGAAGGAGGCTACCTTGTGATAAAGAGTCCGTTCCCTCCAAGTCTACTAAGAGGCCTCTATAAGGATGAGGAAAAGTTTGTGAATACCTACTGGTCAGAATATGGCAAAGAGATTTACTTCGCGAGCGACGGTGCCCGATGGGTTGAAGATAAGTACATAAGGATTACTGGCAGAGTCGATGATGTGATGAATGTCGCAGGTCACAGACTTTCCAGTGCAGAGGTAGAAAACGCTATCGCAAGTGATGAGAGAGTCAGCGAATGCGCTGTTGTACCAAAGCCGCATCCAATAAAAGGCGAAGTCCCAATTGCTTTTGTAGTTTTGAAGGGTGTTGAGCCAAGCGATCAGCTAAAGGAAGAGCTAATTGGCGTAGTTAAAAATCAGATAGGCCCAACTGCAAAACCAGCAGATATAATCTTCGTAAAAGAGCTTCCAAAGACACGCTCCGGTAAAATAATGCGAAGAATGTTAAAGGCATTGCTCACAAACAAGCCATTGGGCGATACAACAACATTGCAGAACCCAGAGAGCGTAGAACACCTAAAAGAAGCGGTTGGCTATAAGGGCTAACGCCCTTATTTTTTCTATTTTTTCAGACTAAAAATTAACCGCAAGCCGAAACATTATTAAAAGTTAGAATTCAAACTATTATGATGAAACATTCATTGAAAATAGGGTTCAGCTTTGGTTTAACTTCTGGAATAATCACGACAGTCGGGTTAATGGTGGGTTTGCATTCGGGCACTCATTCTAAGCTTGTTGTTATTGGTGGTATCTTAACAATAGCAATAGCGGATGCCTTTTCAGATGCCTTGGGCATACACATCTCTGAAGAGTCCGAGAATAAACATACCGCAAAAGAAATATGGGAATCCACAGTTGCTACATTCTTATCCAAATTTATTTTTGCGTTGACCTTTATTGTTCCACTCCTGCTGTTCCCACTTTCAACAGCGATTGTAATAAGTGTTCTTTGGGGCCTCTCTTTATTAGGCATCTTCAGTTTCTATATTGCCAAACAACAACACGCAAATCCCTGGCTAGCGGTTTTAGAACACTTGGTTGTTGCATTGATGGTTATATCCATAACTCACTATGTTGGCGATTGGATAGGTTCAACATTTGGTTAGGTGCGTTCTCCGTGGCCGTGAAAAGAGGAATTCGAGGCAATGCATTGACTGCATTTAAATTATGGCAGGAACTCTCTATTCTTTATTTTCTTTGGCAGATATTCCTTTGCCACAAACTCCAAGCTTTTATTTGCTAGAGCCTGTTGTTCTATTCTGATTTTGAGCTGTAATGCTTTTTTAAGCTCCTTCTGCCATGGCTTGTTTTTGAACCATTCATAAGCGAGCAGTTCCTTTGCTCTCTTTATGTCACCGGGCTTCATCTTTTCAGTTACGTTCTGTAACCCATAGTCCTCAACATCTTCCAAGGTCATACCTATGTACTTCGCTTCTGGGCATGCTAGTAGCCTTGAATGTGCAGCTAAAGCCATAGAACCCTGCTTTATTACGCTGTAGATATACCACCCGTATGGATCACCATCCGTGAATACGTATACTGGCAGTTTATGCTCGAAATGCAAGCGATGGATTAATCTGCGAGTGCCACGGGCTGCTTGGCCGCCAGTGCCAACTAAGATGGCTTTATTTTTCCTTGCAAAATCTTCCTCAACCAAGCGTTCGTACATTGCACTTGTTTCTATAACAAGCACATATTTAGCATTAACTTTCTTGATTTCAATTTCATGTGGCTCTATTCTGCTCATTATGCTCCATCCGCCGCGGCCAAGCTTCAGGCAGTTGAATGTATCGTTATGATGCTGCCTATCCACAAGCGTTATATCACCATAAAGTGTTCCCTTGGGATTTGCATGCACATTCAATTTTTCTCTGATCGTATCTATGCTATGTTCTAAATCAACGATGCAAGCATCGCTTTCCCTCTGGTCCTCAAATGTATTTTCCTTAGTGTTTCCTATGGTGTGCTTTAGCTCATAGTACACTTCTCTAATAGAGGCAGTTTTGTTGTTTGTTAGATACTCGTAGGTTTTACTCATCACGAGCATTGTTTGCAGAAACTTTCTCGCATGTGCTATATTGAGAAATGTTCTTGTGGTGTCTTTATCACCAAGCTTTATAATGCCCAGCTTCTCATCAAAGAGAACATTACCTCTGCCGCGCTGCTTCGTCTTGAATCTCGGATTGCGGCCAGATTCTATATCTTTGACTATCCCCCTTGCCACTTCTTTTATGCGTGCAGCTATCTCTTTTGGACCTTCCTTTTCTTTCTTTGCAACACTTTTACTTAACGCCTTGCTGATCTTTCTCTCACTTTTTTTTACAAAGCTTTTCTTTTTGGCCATTATTCTCACCTACTCTTTTCAGCTATTTTTTCTTCACCTTTAGCTACTTTTTTAGAATCCTTCCCTTCAACTTTAAGCTCCTTGGAACTTTTTTCTTCCTTCTTTTCTAACTTGAGCTTTGTTAGCACTAACCACTCAAGCTTCTTTGCAATCTTTTCCTTATCTTTTTTAGTTATTTTGCTAAGTGCTTCGGCAATTTCAGGTATATACTTATAGAACATATCTCTTTTCATTCTTCTTTCTATCTCCGCTCTTTTTGCGGATATATAGCGAGCTGTTTTGCGTGCACAAACCATCAATGCTAAGCGCAACTCTTCCATAACTTCATCTTCATCAGCTATCGCTTGCTTTCCAGCACCGGTATATGGTACATGTACAGAAATGAAATTTACAAATATTGTTAGCGGCGTGTTTTCTAAATCTCTAACCCCGTATCTTTTCCAGTCAATGCTGTGCACAGCCTTTGTTATCGCACAGTTGCCAGCATCAAATAGTAGCGGCGCACGATTTGCAAAGCGCATTATTTCAACTTTAACACCCTGCTCTTCACTCTGCGTCCTGTTGTTTCCATTTGTTGATATTCCTGCTTTGCCGCCATAGGCTATACCTATTTCAACTTGGAACGGGTAGCCACCTGCGTAAACCTTTGGCGGTCTTGTGAGCGTTACTACATATTCCGGCTGAACTATGCTTTCAAGAGATTTCCTAATCCGTTCTTCGCCAATTGGCCTTAAACCATCAGCACTCGGAGCGAGGAACTTAATCTTCCTGAATGCACTTACTATTTGCTCTGCTTCACCCCACGTGAGCTTTTTAGGATCTTTATTGAGATCAAATGAAACAAGCTTCTGGATCTTTTCTAATGCAGTATCGCCAATTCTCTCAAAATCATTTTTCAAGAACGAAGAAACCTTTTTTGCTTTTGTATGATGCGCCATTGTTACTACGTCATCTACTGTTATGCCTGCCGGGTGCGGCTTCATCGCTTTTGGTGGTTTTGGAATATATGTGCTTGTTCTGTTGAATACTATTTTTTCGCCTTTAGGCGAGCGAAACGTTATTTTAGCATGTGGATTTGCTATGGCAGTTCTCCTTATATATTCAAGAGGGCCCATCACTGACTCCCTGTAAAGCACGCCCTTAAACCTTGCTTGAATCATAAGGCCCCTGAAGTTCCTATCAAGGTCGCGCATATTCTCTATTTTCGGTTCGTTTCTTTTTGGATCTATTGTAATCTCACAAGCAAAGGCTTTACCTTTCCCAGTGCCGCTTATCACTTTGATGGCTTTTCCTGTAGTCATCTGACTTAGCATTGTACAACCGCTAGCACCTATTCCTTGTTGACCTCTCATCTGCACTAATCTATGAAACTTTGTGCCTGCAAGAAGCTTACCAAGAGCTTTGCCAACAGTTTCCTTTGTTAGGCCAGGTCCATTGTCTTTCACAGTAATCTGATAATATTCTGGTCCGAGCTCATCTATTTTTACCTCAATTTCCGGCAGGATTCTTGCCTCTTCGCATGCGTCGAGCGAATTAGTTATGTATTCATGAACCACTGTTGTTAGCGTACGCACCTTTCCGTAAAGTCCAAGCATCTGCCGGTTTTTCTTGAAAAATTCAGCAACGCTATGCTCCTTAAACTCCTTTGCAAGTTTTTCGCCGGTAATAATCTCTTTTTTGAGTTCCCCCTCCATTCTAACACCTTCTATTAGAGTTCAAACTTCTCCTTAGTGAGTTTTCTCTCCTCGAGCCTTTCGAATGCTGTAGGAATTTCAGCACCACCAAGTATGTCGAGTATGATTGATTCTGCATCCTCGAGGTCATCTTCGAGGCCTATCAATGCAATGGTATCACCATATACTGCCACAAAGCAGTTTGTTTCGTTCTCAATCCTCCTGCGAACACTTCCTTTAGTTCCTATTACTCTGGCTTTTTTTGTATGTATCGCCTTTCTACTCTTGCCAATTACCTCTCGCAGGCTTATGAGCCTTAGCTCATAGCAATCCTTTGCCAGCAGAATGGCTCTTTCTGGAGCGAAACCCCTTGCAATAGCCTTACATATCTTTTCTGCTTTAATCACATCGAATACATCGCTACCTTCAATTGTCACTTCACCAGTTTCACTATCAACAGTTATTTTCGTTTTTGTTACCTGCTCTATCTTCCTTTTGGTTTTCCCTTTAGGCCCTATAAGCGCACCAATACGGCCCTCTGGCACTCGTAAATATTGCTCGGGCATATAAAAAACCAATAAACATGTTTCCAATCAAAGAAAGTGCAAAACATTTAAAAAATGAATTTAAACGCTGTTTTTAAGCTCTTTTATTGCATTTTTCATTTCTTCAGGCGTCTTCTGTAAGCCTTTTTTTCTGAAATAATTGCACATATTTTTCACATCCCTCTCGAAGAATTCCTTTGCATTTGGATGACTCAAAAGGACTGCTTGTCCACAATCTATTATCACAGGCTCATTGCGGTGGTTTAGGATGTTGTATTCTGAGAGATCAGCATGCACAAGTTTTGCTTTATAGACCATCTTTGCAAGCTCTTCCACAATCTTTCTATAAAGTATTTCAATATTTTCAAAAGGTGCCTCTTTTAGTGTTGGTGCCGCTTGCTCGTTTCCCACAAATTCCATCACAAGCACGTTCCGGTAGAATGCAAACGGTACCGGCACGCGCACAGCAGCTTCAGTAAACTTCTCTAGATTTTTATATTCCTTCCTCGTCCACTGATATACAATATCGCGCCTATCCGAGCTTACTCTTTTGAATCTTACATCGCCCTCAATATATGCGCGCATATTTCTGAAACTTGAAGTTTCAATCTTATATATCTTTACCGCTCGTGGATTACCTGCTTTATCCACTGCCTTGTATACATGAGCTTCTTTCCCGGTGCTTATTATATGTTCCAGATAATCGATATAACCTTTGTTTGCTAGCTCGTGCACCGCTTCTATCGTTTGATTATCGAAAACCTGGTTGAATATATTCCGTAATTTTTCCTCTTTTATAAAATCCTCCGCTGTATAGCTCTCCATAAATATTATTCCTGCTTTGTAAAGATTTAAAATTAGATTTGAATTCGTGTCGGTTTTAAATAGGCAAGCCTTCCAGGTATCCTCTATTCGCTAAGTAATGCTTCTGGGTATTCGAATAACGCCAAACAACATCCGCTTTACTTGGCTGAAAATCCCAAATCTTTATTATAATTAGGTCTCCTTCTCTCAGCCAAATGCGTTTTTTCATCCTTCCCGGAATTCTACAGTTTCTTTCCTTCGAGTCCTGACATATCGCCAATATCTTGTTTGCGCCAAGCAATTTACTCACTACCGCAAACATCTCATTTTCCTCTTTTTTCGGCAGCTTTACCTTTCTCATACCCTGCTGTTCTTCCTCGCTTGCATTAGTTATGTTTTCATCCCCCTCAGCCATCATATCAACCTGTATATTTGTACATGAGGTATACCCTCTATTTTAATTATAGCCCGCTCACTTATTAAATCCTTCTTTAATGCAACGCTCACAACCTTTTTACCAACAAGGTTTATGTTATTGTGTTCATCGAGAAGCTTTGAAAGCCCCTCTTCACTAACTCTTTTGCCTTTATAGAAGCCCTCGCTTATATGAAAATCTACCTCGCCAAACTTTAATGTTTTTCCAATAAGCTCTGCATCGCAAGCCGCCAATACAGTTTTTGCACCCGCAACATGTATCTTACAGTACATACTAATCCCTTAATGGTGCAATCGCACCGCATGCTGTACATTTAAGCATCTTAACGCCTTTTTGTTCTATTATTTTTGTATCCGGCCTGCCGCATTCGGTGCAGAGAACAAATGTTTTTATGTAATCATCGATAATTCTTTGTATCTGCTCCTGTCTAAAAACGCCCTTTAGCACGAGCCTACCGGCATCTATACTTGCAGCAGTGGCGAGCTGCTTTGTTATATATTTTAAAGCGTGCTTTTCATTGCGATTGATTGTATCAAGGATTTTGGAAAAATTATTTACTACGGTCCTACTACCCTGTACAAAACATTGCACCTTTGGCATTTCAAAGCGTTCGCGCTTAAGTGTTTTTTCAGGCATAGATTTATATGCGCGTTCAAGCATCTCTTCATACTTCATTTTACCACCTCTCGTTCGACAACTATTTCGTCTGCATGCACAAACTCGCTAAGCATCTGCTTCTTGTCAGCGTTCTTTGCTTTGTTCTTCTTTGCTCCGCTTTTTCCATCCAAGCGACTTTTTTGTTCTTTTTGTACATCTTTTATTGCTTGCGTAAATGCTTTTATTATTTCGAGCCTTTTGAACATTTCCTCTTTAAAACTAAGCCTTTGTATTCCTTCAAGCGCGATGAATAACCCATTGTTTCCTTGCCTTACTCTGCCTATGACCTTTACGGAGCTCCCTTCCTTAATATCTTTGAGTAACTCCTGCGCATCTTCAAACGCCATAACATCGATAGTGTTAGTAAAGTCATCAAGCTTTATACTGGTAAAGTTTTCACCATCATAGCGCCTTACAACAATACCAAAAACACTTACTCTTGAAGCCTTCAGCTTGGACTTTGTAACCGCATAGCTTGGAACATACTGCTCAGCGACCTTTACAAACTCAGCATCCTTAAGCTCACTCAGCGGAATTCTCAGCGCGGTAGCTCTCATCTATCTCACAGATAATTTTATTAAGGTAAAGTTATTAACTTTAAGGTTGTTGGAAGATATTTTGTTTTTTCTTCAGAAGCGATGTAGAAAGAGATATAAATATCCAACAACCTTATTTTAACATAGCTCGCAAGCGGTGATCCTTTGGAAAGAATAAAGTTGAAAAAAGCGAAGAGAACGCTTTCATCTACCGCTTTTAAGTACACTTTGGCCACTGCACTTGTGATAATATTTATTTATCTTGCCTATTCATATGTTTCCGCGAACTATCAAAATTTTACTCCCGAGAATGTAAATAAGGTTCTGCAAACCTATGGTTTGCTTGGTATCTTTATTGCTGCCATAATTGCTAATGCCACTTTATTCTTTCCTGTTCCTTTAGATGTAGCCATGTTTTTTCTGGGCCAGTTTGATATCGGTTTTGGCATTGTGAGCCCTCTGGCACTGGGTTTCTTTGCAGGCCTTGGTTCTGCTATTGGCGAAATGAGCGGCTACATTGTTGGTACATTAGGCATTCGCAGCTTAGAAAAACTCAAAAAGAGTGAGCTTAAGCAGATAGATAGGCTTCAAAGGAAAATAAATAAATATGGCTTTTCAGTAATCGCATTGGCTGCACTAACGCCTTTTCCCTTTGATTTAGTTGGCATAGCAGCAGGATTAATAAAGTTCGATCCAAAGCATTTTTTCTTTGCATGCTCTGTTGGCAAGATTGTGCGCTATGTGCTCATTGCTTATGCCGGCTTGTTTTCAGTTAAAGCACTCGCATGGTTTTTCGGCATAGCATAGCTTGCTTTCAATTATTTAGCCTCGCTTAAATATTTTTCGCTTGTGAATTCTTTATATAGGCGATGCCGGGATGGCGGAGCGGTCCAACGCGCCAGCTTGGAGCCTGCCCTTTTCTTTCTTTAGAAAAGAAAGAAAAGTGTAAGTTGCCCAAAAGAAAGAAAAATTTGATGCATAAATCAGTCAAAACTTTTCGCAGCCAATCAGCTGGTGAGCTTTGCTCGCGTGGGTTCGAATCCCACTCCCGGCGTAGCACCATTTCTTTCAAAATTTAAAAATCAGCTAATGCCTCTTCCTAATTCTGCTCGCAAAGCCTCTTAGCTTGTGCTTCAAAGAACTGGCCTTTGTGCGTATCACGTGTTTAGCTCCGCTAGCTTTATGTTTTATCCTATGTACGAAAGAAAACTTTACCATTTTTGAGCACCACTCGCCTTTAACTTTAATTAGGCAATTATTTAAAAACACTGCTTAGTCTTCTGTTCGCTTTTGCTTTTGCAACAGCTTTTTTACCTTTTCTTAGTAAGCTTCTTTTATGAGATTTCTTTCGTTCATGGAAATGGCCTTAAAGCTCAAGGATGTAAAGCGCACTGGTTGGCTTCTTCGCGAAGTACAAGAGCCTGAAAGCGTAGCAGCGCATAGCTTTAATGTTGCTCTGCTTTGCATGTTGTTTGCAGGCGAAGAAAAGCTAAATGTTGAAAAGTGCATAAAGCTTGCTTTAGTGCATGATTTGCATGAAGCTCTTTGCGGAGACCTAATATTAAAAGAGCACAATTCTGAGTATGGATTGGTGCTGCAGGCAAAAATCGCAGCAGAACGAAAATCCGCAAAGAAACTTTTTTCATTATTTCCCAAAAAGAAAAAAGAATTGCTTGAGCTAAGCAGAGAATTTTTCGAAAGAAAGACAAAAGAAGCAATTTTTGTGAAAGATATGGATCGCCTGGAAACATGCCTGCAGGCTTTTTACTATGCAAAGAAAAGGCGTTCCAATGTAAGCTTGGATGATTTCTTCAAGAAAGCAGAGCAAGAAATTAAAACGAAAACAGGCAAAGCTCTCTTTGCGAAGGTTAAGAGCGCCTATATGAAAACAAAGCAATAGCTTAGCTATCAAAGCACAGGCATGCCGATGAGTACAAAAACAACCCAAGCGAATAACATAAAAGCTGTTTGTAATGGCAGGGCAGGCATTGCAACTTTTTTCCTCATACAGTAATAAAGTGTTGCTAATAGCCCTAAGAGAGAAGCGAGCAGAATAACCGCTATTGGTAGCAGAGCTATTTGCAAGCCTGCGCTTACCTTTACTTTATTCAGCACTGCGGTTACAAACACTAAAGGCATCACTAGGTCGCCAGTCCCAAGCTGATAAACCTTTTCCCTTGTTGGGATACTAAAAGCGAATGCAACGTTTTCTTTGGTTATCGCCTTTGCGATTTTAACCATGTGCTTTGTTTTGAACACCGCAATGTAATCATATATCGCTAACAATACTAAGAAAATAGCAGCAGGCACAACCCCTAAGCTAACGCCTATGAGTGAGCCAGCGCCAGCCACAGCAACCAAACAAGCAATATTTTTTATCACTATACTTTCTCTTAGCAAAAAGCGTAGCCCAATTAGAAGTACCGTTAAAATGCCTGCCGCTTCA
>JAFCEU010000003.1 GCA_017608995.1 Candidatus Iainarchaeum sp.
GCAACGATATTTATTATGCATTCTGTTGCTTCCTCATAGCCTGCTCTTAAAAGCAACCTCGGCATTAAATTGAGATGCATATGAAAGTCTTGCTTTATCGGCATATGGATGAAATAATTGAAGTCAGCATTTAGCTGCTTTAAAGCAAGCAATGCTTTTTTAAGTGCAACCGCAAACTCACTAAGCTCAGCATCGCTGAGCTCAGCAATATTTTTTCTATGCGTTTTTGGGAAAAATAGTAGCTGATAAGCGGCTCTAGAAGCAAAGGGAGTGAAGCAAGCAATGTGCTTACCGTTATACACCGCACGCTTAGATTTAAGCTCAGTTTTTATTATTTTACAATAGGGGCAAGCGCCTTTTTCTCTTTTATATTCCTCAAACGCCTTTAACTCGTTTCCAAAGCGCTCGCTGATTTTATTTACCGCAATTATCTGCGAATGCGCATGCGATAGGCTTGCGCCAGCGCTAAAACCCTGGTTTTTAAATATTGTTATTTCTTTCACGCGTTTCATTCCGCCCAGAGCAAGGAAGCGCTCTTTATAAATCTGCAAGAGCTCAGCGATTTCCCCAACGCTTAAATCAGCCAAATCTTTATTGTGGTCAGGAGTTTCAACTATTACCTCGTGCGTTCCAAAAGCAGTAAACGCTTTCAAAAACTCCTTATTCACTTTTTTTATCTTTCCCTTTGTTTGCACCGCTGGGTATTTATTTGGAACAATGCGCTTGCGCCATTTTCCATTTTTGTCAGCATAGCGAGCAATTTCCTTAGGAGTCCAATCCTCATGCCCGGGACAGAAAGGGCATTTGCTTTTAGGTGAGCGCTTTGCTTTATGCTTTAAGTGCTGCGGCCTCTGGCTGCGCGAGGTTGCAATTATAACCCATTCATCCAGCAGATAATCCTTCCTAAGCTCGTGCATGTGCATATAAAAGTTGTTGAATATTTATATATCTTTTTATATCGTTCCTAAAAAAAGAAGAATAGTATTCAACAACTTTTTATAAAAGAAACAAAAAGTTAAATATCCTTTATGGTTCAAAAATGGCACTGATATTTTTCAATTGCGAAATTCATCAAACGCGCAAATACTTCGCTATTTGCTCCGCGCAGTTGCTGCAGTAAGCCGCCTGCTTTTCATCCACTTCAGCAAGCGAATTTGAAAAGCTCATAACACATTGCTTATTTTGGCAGTGCTGCAAACCGAGCACGTGCCCGAGTTCATGTAAGCATTCCTTCACTACTCTCTTAAAGAAAAGTTGCTCCGCTTGCCTAAGCCTATACCAAGAAACAACACAGCACTTTGTTGCAAAGCTTGCTAAACCAAAAACAAAGTTTAAATCTCTATAGAATAAATCGCTAGCGGTCAAACCAATTGCAATATCGCAAGCATACCTTCTTCTTATAATACTAAGCTCCCCTAAAAAATCGCTTGCGCTTAACTGATTCTCTCTTGCTAAGCACTCTGGTTTCTTAGCCCTTATAATTTCAACTTCAAATTTGAATCCTTTTTCCAGCACGCTTTTTAGCTTATTTGCAAGGCTCAGCCCATCAAAGAGCACAACCAAGCAGCGCATTCAATCACCTAAAAGCTCTTTAAGCTTCAAACAGTTTTTCGGTGCGCTAGCATTGAAATCATTATTAAAGAATGCATATACTGCTTTCGGCTTCGCCTTCTTTATTTTCTCCGCCCAGCTTAGCAATTCTTGCTCGGAATAATCATGCCTATACCATTGCTCTGTGCCATGGAATCTAATGTAAGCATCCTTGCTTGTTTTTATAACGCTTTCAGGGATTCCTAAGCGCTTTGGCGCAGAAACACTCACAAGGCACAGCTTGGCTTTCTTCATTTTATCATAAATCTCTTTACAAAACCAAGATTTATGCCTAAATTCTATAAAGTTTTTATACTCCGCATTAAGCTGCCCTTGCATCTGCTTGAAAAACTCGTTACTTTTATGGATTGAAGGCGGCAGCTGAAATAGTATGCCAGCAAGCTTTTCACCAAGCAGCTCAGCGAGCGTATAAAATTTTCCCACTGCTTGCTCCGTATCTTTAAACCTTTTTATATGCGTTATTTCGCGATTGGCTTTCAACACAAGCTTAAAATTTTCTGGCGTTTTCTTAACCCAGTTCTTCAGGGTGCTCTCTTTAGGCCAGTGGTAAAAGCTGGAATTTATTTCTAAAGCGTTGAAATGCTCAGCGTAGAATTCAAGCCACTTGCTTGTTGGCAGATCTTCAGGGTAAAATAATCCGCGCCAGTGCCAGTAATAGAACCCGGAGCAGCCCAAATACTTATCCAATAAAATCACCCAATGAGCGCTGCTTCAGGAATTCGTAAGCTTTTTTCAACACCTGCTTAGCATTATTAAAAGTAACCTTCTTCACCGCTTCCTTATACGGAAGCCACTCATAGCCTATATGTTCAAACGAAAGCCTCACTCCCTTGGTTGCACTTTCCACAAGGAAGAATATTACTTCTTTCTTTATCGTTTCACCGTTCTGCTTGAAGAAATAGGTTATGCGCTCTTCAAACCCGGGAATTACCTTTACGCTGGCAATTCCAGTTTCCTCCTTAAGCTCTCTTAACATCGCTTCCTCTGCTGATTCGTTGCCTTCGATATGCCCTTTAGGAAAGTCCCAATGTCCTTTACTGTAATGCAAAAGCAAGAATTGCAAGCCAGCATTTTCCCTTACAAACACCACGCAACCAGCACTTATTTCATTGCGCATGAAGAAAATGAAAATAAAAAAAGCTTAAATTTATTCCATTGCTTTGCGCCTGTTACTCAATAAATTGTCTGTACTCAAAGTGATTGAACTTATAAAGTAGGCGATTTATTTTAGAGCCTTTAAATGTGTATTTCTGCAGCAGTTCCATCATTGTGCCAGAGAATTCATCAAAGCTATGCTCCTGCGTTGCATCGAGAAAATAAACAATGTCCTTAAACTCCATTATCACAAATGCATGCGTACTCAAATCCTCGAGCTCAGCTATTACAACGCTTGCATTTTCATTACCTAGGGCAAAGAGGATTGAGCAAAGAAAAACAGCCAAGTCCTCATCATCGGCAACTCTATGAGCTAACATTTCAGCAGGCGTAAGCCAAAAATTGAGCTCAACATCAGGCTTCACATAATGGATCTCTTTCTGCAGAAACTCAAATGCTTTCCTTGCGGCCCGCAGGAAATCCTTTTCATAGTTATAGTTTTCTGGCTTAAACTGGGCAACCAAGGATTGCACCGTCAAATCGTCTTTATTTATTAACCCTTTTATTTCACCAACAGTTTTCGTTTCCCGTTCGTTTATGAGCGGAGCATACTTTTTGAGCAGCAAGCGGTAGAGCTTAAGCCTTAAGCCCTTCTCAGAAAATTCAAATAGGCTTGTGGTTTTAAGCTTTGCTTTCAGCTCTTCGATTAAGGTTTCTTTCTCTTTAAGCTCCTTAGCAAGCTCATTAACCTTCTTCCTGAGCTCTATAATTTCATCGTTCTCTTCCATATATACATAATTTTTCTGTCTGGTAAAGCCTTAAAACATATTTTTTTAAATAAAAGAGCTCATTTTAGGTAAGATGAGCTCGAAAAGCATTGATAAGCGAAAACTCAGAGAAGAGATAAAGAATGCATTAGCAAGGCTTCGCAGGGAAAAGGCAGCAAGCATAGAAAAAGAAGTTGATGAAAGCATTGAATTTAGTGAAGTGAAGAAAAGAGCAAGCGCTGAGTTGGAGAGAATAAAGGAGCATGCTATTTCTACAGCTAATAGCGAGCTCGCATATGAGTGGTTGGCACATTATAGTAACGAACGTTTGAAGCATGAGAATAAACTGATTTCGAGAATTAAAAAAGAGCTTGAAAAGCTGAGGAGAGCATTTTTGAAGAGAGAGCTAAGCGTTAGGGAATTCAAAGCGGAACTAAGTTCATTAAAAAGAGAGCTTATGGAAAGTAAAGCCTGCTCTCAGTTATTCCAGGATTTGCATGAAAGATCACTTGAAAGACTAAAAAAATTCAAGCGTGTGCCAAGCTTTGTAAGTGCTCAGCATGAACGCATGCCGAGTAAGTGGCATGAGATGATAAGGGAGCGCTTTGCAGACCTTTTCCGCGAAGAAAAGCTAGAACGTTTAAGAGCGTTGGAGAGAGAGCTAATTGTAGCATATCATATCACAGAGGAAGAAATAAGGAAAGCGATGCAGAGGGCAAAGAAGCTTGAAAAAGAGCCCTTGCTTGATTTAACTGTATTGGAAAAGAAAGCGATGCGCGAACTTACTCTGGTAGATAAGCTTTCGCAAGGCTTTGATTTCTTTTGGGAGAGGTTGCGCGCGTTAGATATTATCGTTGAGATTAGGAAGTATTTTGAGCAAGAATCTCAGAAGCTTATCAAACCAAGGGCAAAGAAGCTTCGAAAAGCAAAGAAATCTGTAAAGAGGAGAAAGAAAAAACAGAAAGAGACCAAGACAAAGAAACCAAAGAAAAAGCCAGCAAGGAAAAAAACAAAGAAGCGGAAACAAGCTAAAAAAGTTAAAAAGAAAAAGCCGAGCAAAAAGCACACAAAAAAACAGAAACAAAAGAAGAAAGCGAAACGCAAAACAACGCGTGCTGCAAAGCAAAAGAAAGCGCAAACAAGCGCTCAAAAAAGAAAAAAATCAAAGAAAGCTAAGCGAAAATTAAAACGCTAATTATTTCTCAATTGAAAGCTTCTTCTTTAATGCTATTTCAACATTTTCAGGCACGAACCCTTTTACACATGCGCCAAGCTTTACAAGCTCTTTCACAATAGTAGAATTTATATAGAAGTATTCCGGGCTTGTCATTATGAAAACAGTATCCACTTCGCTATAGAGTTTTCTATTTATAATCGCCTGCTGAAACTCATAGCTAAAATCACTCACTTCACGCAAACCGCGCAATATTGTTTTTGCACCCTTTCTTTTCATATAGTCCACAAGCAAGCCGGTGAATGATTCAACTTCAACATTTTCAATATCAGCAAGAGCGTCTTTTGCAAGCTGCACGCGTTCCTCTATAGTAAACAATGGCGTTTTTCTTGGACTAGTGGTTATTGCAACAATAACCCTATTGAAGATTCGCACAGCGCGCTTTATCACATCTATATGCCCTGAGGTAATCGGATCAAAAGTACCTGCATATACAGCAATTCTCCCATTATCACCAGCATCATTTTTCATACAAACACCCTACTTGTTTAAATATTCTCAATGCTTGCTTTTCCACCTTTTCTGGTTCAAATATATTATTTATTATGAAGTTTGCGTTTTTAACCTTTTGCGATAATGGGGCTTGCGCTTTCATCCTCGCAAGAGCTTCCTCTTTTGTAAAACCCATCTTCATGAGCCTCTCTATCTGCTGCTTTCTTTTTGCCCTAACAACAACAATAAAATCAAATATGCTTGCTAAAGAGGCTTCGAAAAGCAGAGGCACCTCAACAAAGATGCAGCGATGCTTTTTTCTAGCACGCATTATCTCCTTATTCAGCTCTTTAATTACTTCCGGGTGTATTATTGCTTCCAGCTTTTTCCTAGCAACACCATCCTTAAAAACAAGCTTAGCAAGCTCTTTCTTACTGCATGTGCCAAAAGCTTTCTTTAGCTTCTGCTTAATCTTTTCCCTTTTATAAAGCTCGCTTACAATAGCATCACAGTCTATAGTGTACGCGCCAAGCTTCTTGAAGCTCCCTAATGCTAAAGACTTGCCGCAAGCGATATTGCCGGTGATTGCAATAACTGGCATAAGATTCATATTAATTGAAAAAAGAGATAAATTGCTCGTTTTTTAGCAAAGCTAAACTGGTTAAGTTTTCTAATTTTTATTGTACTTTTAGTAAGAAATTCTAAAAAAATACTTTTAATAATAAGCTACGCGGCAATTAATTTGGTGCAAGCAGTTTTGTTGCCTCGTGCAACATGAGTTCCGTCAGGAACTTTCGCTGCTTGCACCATTTTTCACTGACTTTTTCTTCGCATTTACAACAATTTTAATATCTTTCTTAAGTGTGCTTGAAAGCACATCTTGGAGATTTTTGATCAATACAATAAGCTCTTCTTTTAGTTTGCTCTTTTTTTGTCCGCCCTCACTTATCTCCTCCTTTACTTCGCTAAGTTCGCGTTCCAAGCGCTTTAGTTCCTGCTCAGCTTGCTGAATTGCTTTCATTATTGTATTCTTTCTAAGCTCCTTCTGAATCTTAAGCATTTCAGCTTCAAGCTCATTCAATGGCCAGAAGAACTCGTTGAAAAAGTCCTTTTGAGCTAGTTTTAAAATAGCGTTCTGCGTCTTTACCAAATCCCTTTCCTTCAGCGTAATTGCCTTTTGCTTTATTGCATTTTTAAGCTCATCCAAGAGCGACTTTATAAGCTCTCCTTTAGGGTCAATTTTTATAAGCGAAATTGGCTCTTCAAAAAGCAACGAAATTGTTTTAAGCTCGCGCTCTTTAAGTAAATAAACTCTACGATCGTTTGCATTCTTTAACCTCTGCAACGCCTTCTTTACATCTGCGATCTCTGAATGGAAGCGCTCTCTTAGCAAAGCTCTTTTCTCAGCAAGCTCTTTCTCTTTCCTCTTAAGCTCTTCAAGCATTCTTGCCTGCTTCGAGCTTTTAAGCTTATCAAGCCGCTCTTTCATATTTAGCTTTTTCTCTTCAGCACTTTTTAATGAACCTTCCAATTCTGAAAGCTTTTGTTCAAGCGTTTCTAAAGCAGCCTTCTTTTTTTCTACATCTCTCAGCAGCTTTTCTATCATTGTTGAGAACACAATAGGATTAGCGTTGATTACCTGCCTCAGTTTCTCTAGCGATTCATCTATGCTTTGGAAATTTTTCCCTACCGCGCGCATATGCTCAGCTAATAAAGCGCTTGTATATGCAATGCTTTTTCCGCTTGCAAATATTTCCTTTTGCAGGCTCAGCTTGCTTTCATAGCAATAATCAGCTATCTGCTGTGCGCTAGCATCAAAAGGCGGCTCTATTTTTTGCAATAACGCACGTAATCTTTTTACTGCTTGCATCCTGCTTGTTTCGACCGCCTTTCCAAAGCGCTCATTTTCGCTTTCTATTGGGAGCTTTTCCACCTCATTCAAAAGTGTTCTAATCTCTTTTATAGAATGTTTGATCTCCGCAAATATCTCAGGCACAGCTCTTTCAAGCACATCGGTTTTAGCTCTTTCCTTCTCAACAAATTCTCTGGCTTTATTAAGCTCTACAGCAATGCTTTCGCGCTTTCCAAAAAGCCTCGAAAGAAAACCCATAAGAGAAAAAAAGCTATTGAATATTTATATCCCTTTCTGTGCTCTCATATCTCTTTCTACAGATCACGCAAATAGTCAGAAACCATTAAAAAATGCAAATCTGTTGAGTTAGCCGCTAGGTTTAGGGGTAAGCCCTGAAAATCTAATTGCAGCAAGAGATTGAATATAAAAAAGCTTCACCTTCAAGGATATAATAAATCAGAGATTGCAAGAGCAGTTGGCTTAAGCAGGAAGCGGGTAAGGCGGATATTAGCTAGTGAAGAAATAAAGCTCTCAGAAAAGGAGCTTTATTTAAGAAGGTTCATAAGGCGTCATAATTCAAAAATAAAAGAAGGCAAACTTCTTTCTGAATACATAGGCAAGAGGAAATACTTTTTCAAGCCTGAACAGATAGAAGAAATAAAGAGGTTAGCTGAAGAATACCGAAAAGCAGGGAAAAGGTGCCGCTATGCGTTTTTGTGTTTTCATCGGAACCTAGCTGAGCGAGCATTTTAAAGCGCTTTTTCAGTTAGTTAATTTTGATGAGCTTGCAGAATATAGAAGAATTAAATGCAAAAGCGAAGAAGCTCGCAGAGAGGATAAATGCAGAGCAAAACCTAGCGGTAATTCACCACTACGATGCGGATGGCATAGCGAGCGGAGCAATAATTGGCAAGGCATTGCAAAGAGCTGATAAAGAGGTGAGCTTCAAAGGGGTGAAGCAGCTCTATTCTGAAACAATTGAAGAGTTAAGGAACTTAGCTGACTTTTTCATTTTCGTTGATTTTGGCTCATCCTATATCTCAGAGCTTAATGAAGCGCTTGAAGACAACTATATTGTTATAGATCACCATCAACCCAAAACTTCAAACCAGAAGAATTTCCTAAATTGCTGTCACTATAATATAGATGGCTCTTTTGAAGCAAGCGGCTCAACGCTAGCCTATATTGTTGCGAAGCATTTGGGCAATAACTATGATTTAAGCAGCTTAGCAATTGTTGGTTCTGTTGGGGATATGCAGGATTCAAGCGGCAAGCTTTTAGGTTTAAATCGCGCTGTTCTTGAAGAAGCCGTGAAGCACAACCTTATTGAGGTCCGAAGAGATTTAAGGCTCTATGGCAGAATCACAAGGCCTTTGGTGCAGTTTTTGGCATATTCGACAGATCCGATAATTCCAATGCTCACTGGCAGCGAGGAGAATTGCTTGCGCTTCCTGCGCAGCAAAGGCTTTGAGTTGAAAAGAAATGAACACTGGCTCAGCTATGAAGAGCTGAGCTTTGAAGAGCGCAAACGCTTAGCAACAGAACTTATTTTGCATTTAGATTCATTCAACGTTCCTGAATGGAAGATTGCTAGGCTCATTGGCGAGGTTTATACCTTGCTTAAAGAACCTTATGGAACTCCATTAAGAGATGCTAAAGAATATGCTACTTTGCTAAATGCCTGCGGACGCAATGACGCGATAGAAGTTGCTTTAGCTGTTTGTTTAGGCGACCGCGACTTGGAACTTTCAAAAG
This sequence comes from Candidatus Iainarchaeum sp., assembly GCA_017608995.1. Lineage (GTDB taxonomy): Archaea > Iainarchaeota > Iainarchaeia > Iainarchaeales > DTGL01 > DTGL01. The sequence continues at coordinate 8,747 of JAFCEU010000003.1, forward strand.
CGCTTAGTATTTTAGCGGAGCACAGGAAAAAGCTAAGGGAAGGAATTCAGCTTATGATAGAAGAAGGCGTCTCCGAGCGAGAAAGTTTTTATTACTTCAATGCTGGCTCAAGAATAAAGGATTCTTTAATTGGTGTTGTTGCAGGCATGCTCTATGGCAGCGGAGCAGTACTGCCTACAAAGCCAATAATTGCGCTAGCAATGCAGGAGGATGGCTTCATAAAGGTAAGCGCTCGCGCTACGCAAGAGTTGGTAAGAGCCGGCATCAATTTAGGTAAGGCGCTGCAGGAATGCTGCGCAGAGCTCAATAGCAAAGCTGAAGGTGGTGGCCATGTAATTGCAGCAGGCTGTCGCATAGAAGAAAATGAGCTAGAAGAATTCCTTAAAAAATTGGATAAGAAACTAAAGGAGCAACTAGCAGGAAATTAATTATACATAACATCATTTTTTAAAAGATATTGAACACACCTTTTTATTGCTTTTCACTTATTTCTTTTTGTGATTCTCTATGGATATAATGCAGCTCATTAAAAGCAGGAAAAAGCTGATAGATAAAGAGATTGAAAGGGTATTTCCACGCAACTGCACAAAATGGCTCAGCTTTGCTTTAGGGAAGCCTCGCTACTGCTTCGACAAGGAAACCATTCAACAAAGCATGGTTGACCAAATCTGGGAGTTTTTAGATCGCGGGGGCAAACGCTGGAGGCCTGCCTTGATGATCTCTGCATGCAAGGCTTGCGGAGGCTCTGAAAGAAAAGCGTTGCGTTTTGCTCCATTTGTTGAGCTAATCCATGAAGGCACTTTGCTTGTGGATGATGTTGAGGATAATGCTGATGTGCGGAGAGGCAAACCAGCGATGCATAAAATTTATGGAATTGATGCAGCTGTAAATAATGGCAACGCAATGTACTTTATCCCTTTAGCAATTCTATATAAAAACATAAACAAACTCAGCAAAGAGCAGCTCTTGCAGATATACAACCTTTACGCTGAGGAAATGCTGAGGCTTAGTGTTGGACAAGCAATGGATATTCACTGGCATAAAGGCGCTAAGCTGAAAATAAGCGAAAAAGCATACTTGCAGATGTGTTCATATAAAACAGGCGTACTCGCAAGACTCGCCGCAAAGCTCGGTGCAATACTTGCAAACGCAAACAAAAAGCAAATAGAAGCGCTTGGCAAATTCGGCGAATGCTTGGGTGTAGCATTTCAGATACAGGACGATATTCTAAATATTGCTCCTGAGAGCAAAAAATGGGGGAAGGAAATAGGTGAAGATATAAGTGAAGGCAAGCGCACCCTGCTTGTGATAAAAGCTCTGCAAAGCTTACCAAAAAAAGAAGCAAAAGAGTTGCTCGCGATATTAAACTCTCACACAAAGGATAAGCGAAAGATTAGAAAAGCAATTGCGCTGATAAAGAAATCTGGAGCAATAGAATACGCTCGCGATAAAGCGAAGCGCATAGTGAAAAACGCTTGGAGCGAACTTGAAAGGTTGCTTCCAGAGAACGAAGGAAAAGAAGAGCTGAGGGCATTCGCGAGCTTTGCGGTTGAACGCGATATATAACCGCTTACTTAATGATATCTATTACATCAAGTTCTTTGCATTCGCATTTAATGCCTAAAAGCTCTGCTATGCTTGGCTTGGTTCTTCCATCATCGCCAGAAACAAATTCCTTTATATAAAGCCCTGCCTCAGCTCTTATTTTCAGCTCTATTGTGTTAGAATCCTTTTTCTTCGCTTCAATTATCTTTGCTTTCTTTTCCCTCACAATATCGGCGCGCCTATTCAATACTCTCTGCGGAGTTCTCTGCCTGACATTATATTCAGCAAGCAGTTCTTTTAGCTCCTCATCGCTTACCTCTTTTCCACAAACAATAAGCGCTGAGTACACCTTATCATTCCTTTTCCCTTTAATTTCTCTTATTTTTTCTTTCTCACAATATTGTAAGCCGATAACCTCTATTTTCCCTTTTTCGGCTTTATTTATTTTCTTTTCAAGCTTTTTCAAATCAACGCTTCTCTTCCTTGGTTCTATTATTTCAAGGACAAATTCTCTGCCTGGTCCAAGCATTCTAACATCTTTATCCTCGCGGCCAGCGCCATGCAGCTTTGCGTATTTTGCGAAAAACATCGGCAAAGCATGCTTTGCAATTAGCTCTTCGACAGATTCTTCGCTAAGTACGCCCTTATAGTTACAATAGGCACAGCCCTTTCCCTTGCATTTAAAGCAGTAATATTTTGTTTGGGGCAACCCACGAACGTATTTTTTATATCTTCCGTAGATATAAATAGAGCGAACAATAAAATACACAAGATCCTGATTGAAATTCACCAGTATTTCAATATCAGCATTTGAATAATCCGCTTTAACCCCTAATCCTTCCTCAAGCCTTCTCACTAGAACCGGCTGGAACTTCTTTTTCAGCATTTCTTTGCCTTCGTCGCTCAGGTAGTCCTCAAAGGTACAACCAACAAGAAACCCTTTGAATTCATAGCCTTTCAATGCTTTACTTATTCTTTCCGCTAGCTGCTCTACCAGCTCGTGGTTAAACCCTCTAAATTCAAAAGAGACCGGCTGCATGGGAAAATAAAAAGAGGAAAACGGTTAAAATCACTTGCTATGCTTTATAGCTGCTTGCGCTGCCGCTAACCTAGCGATTGGAACTCTGTACGGAGAACAGCTAACATAGTCTAAGCCAACCTTGTGGCAGAACTCTATACTTGCTGGGTTACCACCGTGCTCACCGCAGATTCCAAGCTCCAGGCTCTTATTTGCAGCTCTTCCTTTTTGTATTGCGATCTTCATTAGTTCGCCAACGCCTGCTGTATCAAGCTGTGCAAATGGATTTGCTTCGAGAATTCCCTGCTCAATATACTGCGGCAAAAACTTCGCTTCTGCGTCGTCGCGAGAGAAACCAAAGGTTGTCTGCGTTAGGTCATTGGTGCCGAATGAGAAGAATTCTGCATGCTTAGCGATTTCATCAGCAACTACGCACGCTCTTGGCAGTTCAATCATAGTGCCGATTTTGTATTCTACTTTTTTACCTTCTTTTTCCATTATCTCACTAGCTTTCTTTTCCACTATCGCGCGCATCTTTTCGAGCTCCTTAGCTATGCCCACTAGCGGAATCATTATCTGGAGCTTTACGTCAACACCTTCATTCATCGCTTTTATAGCAGCCTCAATTATTGCTTGCACCTGCATCTCATATATCTCTGGAAAAGTTAAGCCAAGGCGCACGCCCCTGTGTCCGAGCATTGGGTTTGCTTCTGCAAGCGTGCGAGCTTTCTTAAGGATCTGTGCTTTTTCTTCAATCTCTTTTTCTAGGTTTATTTTCTCTTTGCATTGCTTGCACTCTAGATCCCGTATTTCCTCTGTAAGCACTTCTTTATTTGGCAGAAATTCGTGCAAAGGCGGATCCAAAAGCCTTATCGTGACCGGCAAACCATCCATAACCTTAAATATCTCGTAGAAGTCCTGTCTCTGCATTTTGAGCAACTTTGCCAGCGCCTTTTTGCGTTCCTCTTCACTTTCAGCCATTATCATCTCGTGCACTATTGGTACTCTTTCTTTTGCCATAAACATATGTTCTGTTCTGCATAGGCCAATTCCCTCTGCACCGAACTCACGGGCTTTGGCTGAATCTACCGGGTTATCAGCGTTGGTTTTTACACCAAGCTTCCTTATGCTGTCTGCCCAGCCCAACAATGTTTTTATATCTTTGCCCATCTTTGGCTCAATCATCGGTGCTTGTCCAAGAATTACATTGCCGGACGTTCCATCAATAGTAAGCCAGTCGAATTCCTTTATTACAATATCGCCGACTTTGGCCTGCTTCTTTTCCAAATCTATTTGCAGTGCTTCACAGCCAGCAACACAAGGCTTACCCATTCCTCTTGCAACAACAGCAGCGTGGCTTGTCATTCCACCTCGCGATGTAAGCACGCCCTGTGCAGCTATTACTCCATGTATGTCCTCAGGTGTTGTTTCAGGCCTTACTAAGATTACTTTCTCCTTTTCATTAGCCATTGCCTCAGCAACGTCAGCGTCAAATACTACTTTGCCGCAAGCAGCCCCTGGGCTTGCAGGCAAGCCCTTAGCTATAACATCTAACTTTGCATTTGGGTCAATTTGTTTGTGCAATAGTTGGTTTAGTTGCCCTGGCGTAACTCTCATTATTGCCTCATTCTTATCTATGAGTCCCTCGTTAGCCATTTCTACTGCTATGCGTACTGCGGCCATAGCCGTTCTCTTCCCAGTTCGTGTTTGAAGCATATAGAGCTTGCTATCTTCAATTGTGAATTCAAAGTCCTGCATATCCTTATAATGCTCCTCAAGCTTCTTCGCTATTTTTTCCAGCTCTTCATAAGCTTTTGGCATTTCTTTAGCGAGCTCTTTTATGGGCTTTGGAGTTCTAATCCCAGCGACAACGTCTTCGCCCTGTGCAGAAAGCAAGTATTCACCATAAAGCTCCTTCTCGCCTGTGGAAGGGTTTCTTGTGAATGCAACGCCAGTACCTGATTTTTCGTTCTTGTTTCCGTATACCATCATCTGTATATTCACCGCTGTGCCCATATCGTCAGGCAAGCCGTGCAGCTTTCTATAAGTAATCGCTCTCTTATTGTTCCAGGAGTTAAAAACAGCATCTATTGCCTGAAACAGCTGCTCAAACACATCTTCTGGGAATTCCTCGCCAGCCTCTTTTTTGTATATCTTCTTGAACTCTTCCACTATTGCCTTCATATCGCTAGCATCTAACTCAGAATCAAACTTGACGCCTTTTTCCTCTTTTTTCTTCTCCAAAACAGAGTCAAACTTTCTTTGGTCAATGCCCTTTACTATTTCTCCAAACATCTGAATGAGTCTTCTGTAAAGATCGTAAGCAAAGCGCTCGTTGTTCGTTTCTTCAATAATAGCTTTCATCGTTTCTTCATTCAAGCCTAGGTTAAGTATTGTATCCATCATTCCGGGCATTGATACAGGAGCGCCGCTACGCACGGATACAAGCAATGCTGGCTTTCCACCAAATTTGCGTTTTGCTTTCGCTTCAACCCTCTTAAGCGCATCTAATATTTGCTCCTTTAGGCCTTCAGGATATTTGCCGTTATTTTTCAAAAAATGAATGCATGCTTTGGTCGTTATTGTAAAGCCAGGCGGAACAGGCAATCCTAATTTTGCCATCTCCGCCAAATTGGCCCCTTTTCCTCCGAGCAGTTCTTTCATCTCTTTTGAACCTTCTTCAAAAAGATATACATATTTTTCCATATTCTCACCTTCACCCCTAAAATTTAAGAAAGAAAATATAAAATAAAGTAATTAAAGTCTGTGGTGCGATAAAGTTAAATTTGTTAAGCAAAGGTTTTAAGGTAGATATTTTAATCCTATTTTGTGCAGCCAGAAGCTAAGCCTATCTAGAAGCACATTTTCGCGTTCTTCTATGCGCTCGCCAACTAGCTTAGCAGCCAAGCGCTTGAATTGCACGCTTGCTTTTGCTTTGGGCCTGAAATGCACTACTGGGTGATTATAAGCAAAGGACTCATGCACTGCTTTATCCTCCGTTATTGTGCCAATTACAGGCGCCTCTACTATATTCTCTATTTCACCAATCGGCAATTGTGGCAACGAAGCATTATGCCTATTTACCACCACTCCAAGAACCTTGCGCCTTAGCGATCTCGCCAAGCGCACCGCTCTTAGAGCGTCTATTACCGCAGGCAACTCCGGGTTTGTTACAACCATTACATAGTTGCTCGCAAGCATTGCCATGCGTGCTTCCTCATCCAGGCCTGCGCCAGCATCTATCAACACTAAATCAGCCTTATCTTTCAGCTGCTTTATCATCTCAAATGCTCTTTCATAATCGCTTGCTAAATCAGCCAAGCTTAAGCTACAAGTAACAAGTTTAACTCCTGATTCATGTGTCAGTATTGCTTGCTCCAAGCTTAGTTCATCTTTTAGCACATTGTTTATTGTTCTTTCAGCAGGTAAATAACCTAAATATAACGCAGCGGTTGGGCTTGTAACATTTCCTTCGACAACAATGCAGCTATACCCTAATTTATGTAAAGCGCTTGCAATATTCAAAGCAACAGTTGTTTTTCCAACACCGCCTTTTCCAGATACTATTGAGATAATCTCTCCCATAAGCATTCACCTGTGTTTGGTTCAATAGAAATACGCTTTTCTTATTTTTATTTCTTTTGCCACCGCCTTTTTGACCAATACATCTTCATTGGGTAAGCCTTTGCCTTAGTACAGTATTTTGATTCGCTTCCAGCAAACTTCCTTCCGTCTTTTTTACAACATTTCTTGCCAACATCGCTCACCCGTTAATCTGTTATCATTCGCTTAAATCAACACTAAAATACTTTGCAATGAAAGGATGAACCCTCTTTAGCTCCAAATAGCATTGCTGTGCTACCTTGCGATAGCTCTTATGCCCCGCTTTTCCTGTGCGCAGGCGAATCACATGGTAAAGCTCGCGCAGATTCCAAGTATAAAGGACTCTCTTTTTATAAGCCAAAGGTACGCAATATTGCGCTTCATAAGGCATTTCTTCAGCGAGCTTTCCATAGAGCTCTTTTGCTTCTTTCATAAGCTCTTTGAATTCATCACCAAGCCCGGCTTCTTTCATTTCTTTCGGCATGCTAAAGCCATGCTTTGTACTTAGCAGCTGCGCGGTCTGAGTACACATTCTATGCCTCTGCAAATCTCTGTATGCGCCATAATCAACAAGTATTTCAAACGTATAGTAGATATGCTCTAGTTCGCGAAGCGGAGCATCCCTGTTAGTAATTCTTTTGAAAAATTCCTCAAATATTTTTTGCTTCTTCTCCTCGCTCAGCTCCCTCACTTTCTCAAGAACCTTTTCGAATGGTTCATGCAAATGCTTATAAAGCATAGCAGCAACAAGCTTGTTTTCAGCATCTTTATCATAGCTCACAACCCTGACCTCAAACTCCTTTCCTTCGCACCCTTCTTCGCTATTTTCTTCTTTGCTTTCTCCAATTTCTCTCAACGCTAACTCCCTCAATGCTTTCTCAGTTTCCTCAATGTAGCTGCTTTTTTCAGCAGCTTTCATCAAAGTTGGCAAAAACTTGCTTGCCTCTTCCTTAATCTGCATTCCTACAGTGCGAGCTTCTTCCAAGGGATAGGAGAGAAGCTTCTCTATCGCATGCACTAATGAGCGAGCGTTGAAAGTAGCTCCCAAGTTTGTTAGCGTTGCCGCTGGCAGAGTATAACGCATAACATCGCAAGCCCTGCTTTTAGTGAGCGACTCATAGAAGCGCTCATTCATCTGCTCATGCTTGGGATACTTTTCCCTCATAAACTCAAGCATTGCATCAAAGTTTTCTGTATAAAAATCAAAAAGCGAATTCATTGTTTGCTCATAATCGTTAGCAAATTTAGAATTCATTATCCTCTTTGGTTTATAGTAGCTGTTCCTATCAAATATTTGGTAACGCGTGCTTTTTTCAGTATAGCTTGCTAAGCGATTATCCTCGATTAATTTTGTGAATAAAATGCTCACTCTTTCTATTGCGATATTTAATACTGCATGCTCTGCAACACTAAAATGCCCAAACCCAACAACCCATTTTTTATGAAATTCTGCTGCTTTCTTTTGAGCTTCTGAAAAATAGCTTGCACTTTTTTCAGAGGCAAAACCAAGCTCATCGCTCTTTATAAGCTTTAGCAGATTATCTCTGAAGCTAGCAGGCGATCTGCTCACATAAGCAAATAGAACACTTACAACTTCGGGTGGGACGTTATAAACAACGTAAACATTTTTATCTAGATTGCTCACATGCCTCGAGAGTATTTCAACATCTTCTTTTGAGTAATTCATATAAAAACCCTCTAAAAAGTAAAGGAAAAACTAATTTAATATTTCTTATATAATATTCGCTGTTTGCCGAATTTTTTGTTGGCAAAAAGCGTAAGCTTTTTTAAAGTTTGCAGAGCAATTCTTATACAAGGTGCAACCTATGAATTCGGATATAAGCAAATTCTATGAGAAAAGCTGGCAGGAACGCTTAACCATTTTAAAAGAGCATTGCCAGCTTAACGAAGAAGAGCTTTCCCTGCTTAAATCTCTCAGGCCTCTGGATTTTAGCACCGCTAACATAATGATTGAGAATGTTATTGGCGTATTTGGCTTGCCGTTAGCAATAGCTACACATTTCAAAATAAATGGCAAGGACTACTTAATTCCAATGGCAATTGAGGAAAGCAGCGTTGTTGCTGCCGCTTGCAAAGCAGCAAAGATAGCCAGGCTTGCTGGCGGTTTTAAGGCAGAAGCTGCTGAGCAGATAATGGTCGGCCAGATACAGATTTTTGCTGCAAAGGAGAAACAGAAGGAAATTATTGAGAAGATAAACGCTAATAAAAAAATGCTTCTTGAGAAAGCCAACGCTTGCGATGCTGTTCTCGTTTCTTTCGGCGGTGGCGCCCGCGATATTGAAATAAAGCAGTTTGGTGATTTTATTGTTCTGCACCTGCTTGTTGATGTAAGAGACGCTATGGGCGCCAACGCTGTAAACACCATGTGCGAAAAGCTTGCATTCGAGATAGAAAAGATGTGCGATTGCAAAGTTGGCCTAAAGATCCTATCGAACCTTGCGATTTATAGAATGGCTAAAGCTAAAGCGGTTTTTCCTAAGGAAGTTTTGGGCGAAGCTGTTGATGCAGTTATTGAGGCTTGGCGTTTCGCCAGCTTAGATCAATTTAGAGCAACAACACACAACAAAGGGATAATGAATGGCATTGATGCTGTTGCTATTGCTTGTGGCAACGATTTTCGTGCTTTGGAAGCAGGCGCACATAGCTATGCCTGCTTAGACGGAAGATACAAGCCCTTAACGCGCTATTGGAAAGACAAGCAAGGCAACCTTGTTGGTGAAATAGAATTGCCAATACAAGTAGGCATTGTTGGAGGCGCAACTCGCGTTAATCCGATGGCAAAGCTCTGTTTAAAAATATTAGGTGTTAAAAGCGCTAAAGAGCTTGCCTGCGTGCTTGCGAGCGTTGGCTTAGCACAAAACTTTGCAGCTCTTTACGCTCTAGCAACTGAGGGCATACAGCGAGGCCACATGAAATTGCATGCTGAAAACATTGCTGTTCAGGCAGGAGCAAAAGGTGCCGAAATAAAAAAAGTTGCTTTGAGAATGATTGAGATGCAAAGCATAAATGAAGCTACCGCTAAAGAAATACTTAAAGAGATTAGGAAAGGTGCTTAGAATGAACGCCGGCATAATAGGTTATGGTGTATATGTTCCAAGGTTAAGAATAAAGGTTAGCGAGATAGAAAGGGTGTGGCAGAAAAATGCTAGCGGTTTAGCGGTTAGCGAAAAGGCAGTTGCAGCAAGCGATGAAGATTCCTGCACAATGGCTGTTGAGGCTGCTCGCAGAGGCATAGAAGATTTTTCCATAAATCCAAAAAGAATAAACGCTATTTATATAGGTAGCGAATCACACCCTTATGCTGTTAATCCAACCGCTAGCATCGTAGGCGATGCCTTAGGAACAACAAATAAGTATTTTGCTGTGGATATGGAGTTTGCCTGCAAAGCAGGCACAGCAGGCCTACAAGTATGCTATGCGCTAAAAAAAGCCAAGATGATTGATGTTGGCTTAGCTATTGGCACAGATACCGCCCAAAGCAAACCAAACGATGCTTTAGAATTCACTGCGGCAAGCGGAGCTGCAGCTTTCTTTGTTGGTGATTCTAAGGATGAAATAATAGCAGAAATAGAGCACACCTGCAGCTTCACAAGCGATATGCCTGATTTTTGGCGCAGACCAAGAGCAGAGTTTCCAGAGCACACCGGTAGATTCACTGGCGAGGCATACTTTAAGCACATTATAAATGCAGCAAAGCTCTTGATGGAAGAAACCGGCTACAACGCTAGCGACTTTGATTATGCGGTCTTCCACCAGCCGAATGGAAAGTTTCCACTCAAAGCAGCCAAGATTTTAGAAATTCCCCTTGAGAAGGTAAAACAAGGGCTACTAACGCCGCACATAGGCAATACTTATAGCGCATCAACCCTTATTGGTTTAGCGAGCGTTTTAGATGTTGCCAAGCCAGGGCAAAAAGTGTTAGCGGTAAGCTATGGTAGTGGCGCCGGCAGCGATGCTTTCGTTTTGAATGTAACGGAGAATATCAAAAACAGAAGAGCTCGCAGGGCTGTGTTAGAGATGATTAAGGAAAAGGAGTACATAGATTATGCCTTGTATGTAAGGCATAGACGCAAGATAAAGAGCTTATAGGTGATTTTATGGGTGTTGTGATAGTCGGAGCAGGTATAACAAAGTTTGGTGAACACTGGGCAAAGTCATTTAGAGAATTGATAGCAGAAGCGGGTATTAAAGCAATACAGAGCTCTGGTTTAAGCGGCCAACAAATAGAGGCCATTTATGGCGGCTGCATGGCATCTGGCAGATTGATAGGGCAGGAGCATATTGGTGCATTAATTGCTGACCAGCTTGGCTTGAACCCAATTCCAAGTACTCGTTGCGAAGCAGCTTGCGCTTCTGGCGGCGTAGCTCTGCGAACAGCCTACTTGGCAATAAAAAGCGGCGTACATGATATTGTTGCAGCTGGTGGCGTCGAAAAGATGACAGAGCTAAGCACGCAAGCAGTAAGCTTCGCTTTAGGTGGCGCAGGCGACCAGGAAATAGAGCTCTTCCATGGAGCAACCTTTCCAAGTTTATACGCATTACTTGCCCGTGCGCATATGCACGAATTTGGCACCATCGAGCAACAAATGGCGGCTGTGGCTGTGAAAAACCATGCTAATGCAATGCTAAATCCAAATGCACAGTTCCACAAAGAAATAACAATTGAACAGGTGATGAATTCCGGCTATGTCGCAGAGCCAATAAAGCTTCTTGATTGCTCACCAATAACTGACGGCGCTGCAGCTCTTATATTATGTTCCAAAGATAAGGCAAAAGAACTCGGCTTAAAAGGCGTTGAAATTGTTGCTTCGGAACAGGCATCGGATAGCCTCGCTTTAACAGGCAGACAGAGCCTAACTGAGTTGAGAGCTACGAGCATAGCAGCTCAAAAGGCATATGAAAAAGCAGGGATAAGGCCAAGTCAGGTAGATTTCGCCGAGGTTCATGACTGCTTCACCATTGCCGAGATTCTTGCAATAGAAGACCTTGGCTTCTTCAAAAAAGGTGAGGGCGGCATCGCAAGCGAAAAAGGCAAAACATCGCTAAAAGGAAAAATTCCAATAAACCCTAGTGGTGGCTTAAAAGCGAAAGGACATCCTGTAGGTGCTACAGGTGTTGCTCAGGCAGTGGAAGCTTACTTACAATTAATGGGCTTAGCGGAGCAACGACAGATTAAAAACGCTAAAATTGGCTTAACACATAATGTTGGTGGCTCCGGTGCTACAGCAGTTGTAACAATCTATAAGAGGTTTAAGGGGTGATTGCGTGCAGAACATTGCTCCATTAAATTGGCGTCGTTTCCCAGAGCGCTATTTGCTTAGAGGAAACTACTGTGAGAATTGCAAGCAGGCATTTTTTCCTCCTCGCGCCATATGCCCAAACTGCAGGCGCAAAGGAAAGCTAGTGAGCATGGAAATGCCCCGCACAGGAAAAATAATAAGCTATACAAAGGTTTACGTTCCGCCGGAAGGCTTCAAAAACGAAGCGCCTTACTATCTGGCAATAATTGAGCTTGAAAATGGCGCTCGCGTATTAAGCCAGATTGTTGATTCAGAACCAGAAAAGATCAAAATAGGAGCTAAGGTAAAGAAGGTATTCAGGCGCATCGCTGAACCAGATAAATACGGAACAATAACCTATGGATATAAGTTCTGGTGAGCATGCAGTTGTTTATGGGCATCCAGGAATAATTGCTGCAATAGGAAAACGCACCTATTGTATAGCAAGCGAAAGAACTGACAACAAGGTTTTGATCGATAGTAAAGAATTTGGCAAAGCCTCCGGCTTGCTTGAAAGCGCAACCATTACTTCTAGAGAAGGCAAAAAGGAGCTCATGCCCTTGTTCAATCTAATCGAGATTCTTGCAAAGAAACACGAAATTAAGAAAGGGCTGGAGCTCAAAATAGAATCAGAGATAGCTATAGAATCAGGAATGAGTTCAAGTACTGCTGTGCTAAGCGCAATTCTCTGCTCTGTAAATGAGCTTTTAGGGCTAGGAATAGAAAAAAAAGAATATTTTGATTACCTCTATCCGTTGCAGGTTGAAATTCACGGAGGCAAAGCCTCAGGAAGCGAAATAATTTCCAGCTCGCTTGGCGGATACAACAGGATTCAGAAGGTAGAAAAGAGGGGAAAAGCAACACTCGCCTGGCGTAATTTAGGAGAACATTGCTTTAGCGTTGTTGTGGGCAATACCCGCGTTAGAGCACCAACCGCTTTAACCGTTGGTATGCATGTACCATCTCTAATGAAAAGATTTCCTGGAATGGTAGAACAGGCCTTTGATAATATAACAAGGTTATGTGATGAGATTGAAGAGGCACTAAAAAAAGAGGACATTGAGCATTTAGGTGCTCTCATGAACGAAAATCAGAAGATTCTGGCAGACCTTGGTTTGAGCCATCCAAAGCTTGATGATTGCATAAATGAAGCTTTAAAAGCAGGCGCTTTAGGAGCAAAGCTTTCTGGCGGAGGCTGGGGCGGCGCTATGTTCGCTCTTGTAAAGGAAGGCGATGAGCAAAAGGTAGCTAAGGCCATTGAAAGCACAGGCGCGGAAGCAATAATAACCACAATTGGTGGAGCGGGAGCGAGATGCGAGTAATTGTTGGTATTTGTGGTGCTAGCGGAGTTAGCTACGCAAAGCTACTTCTTGAAGAGCTTAAAAAGCGCAAAATTGAAACACATGTAATTACTTCTGATTGGGCTAAGAAAATATTACAGCATGAATTGCCAGAAACAAAAATAGAAGAACTAGCCAACTATTCGTATGACAACAATAATCTAGCAGCAGAAATATCAAGCACAAGCTTTGTAACTGATGCGATGGTTATTCTACCTGCAACCGTTAAAACAGTTAGCGACATTTCTAATGCTCATACCGACAATTTAATCACACGCTGCGCAGACAATATGCTAAGACAGCACAAAAAGCTCATTGTTTGTATAAGAGAAACGCCGCTCAGTGCACCAACTTTAGAAAACCTTTATAAGCTGGCTTTGTATGGCGCAATAGTTTTTCCGCTAAGTCCTGCTTTTTACCACAAGCCAACAACAATAGAAGAGATGCAAAGCTTTATAGTAGGAAAAATACTTGATTTATTAAGCATAGAGAACAATCTCTTTAAGAGGTGGAAAAATGAGCTTTAGGGAATTTTTGCAAGCTCTTGAACGCTCACAGAAACTCGCAAAAATAGAAAAACCAGTTTCAAAAGAGCTTGAAGCAGCAGCAATACTAAAGGAACTTGATGGCAAAGCGGTTCTTTTTGAAAATATAAAAGAATCGGAGTTTAAAGTAGCGGGCAATGTTTTTTCTTCAAAGGAGCTTATCGCTAGCTACTTTGGCTGCAAGCAGGAAGAACTCATAAAAAAAATGATTGGTGCTTTGAATAATCCAACAGAGCCTAATATAGTTGATAAAGCCCCCTGCCAAGAAGTTGTGATAGATGAAAACGAAGTGGATTTGGATAAGCTACCAATACTTAGGCACACAAGAATAGATGGCGGCAATTATATTACCGCAGGCGTTTTTATTGCTAGAGACGCAGAGCATGGTTTAAACGCTTCATTCCATAGGTGCATGCAGCTCGATAAGAAGCGCTTTTCCGTTCGCGTGTGCGAGCGCAACCTTTATGAATTCCTGAAGAGAAACGATAATGAGCTTAAAGTTGCTGTTTGCATAGGCAACCCCGCAAACGTTTTGCTAGCGGGTGCAACAAGCCCAGCTATCGGCCAATTCGAGCTTGAGATAGCAAATAGCCTGCAGAACCTTTCTTTAGTTAAAGCAAAATATGCTGATGTTTTAGTACCTGCTGAGAGCGAATTCATAATTGAAGGAACGCTTACAATGAACGAGCTTGCTGACGAAGGCCCATTTTTGGATTTAACTGGTACAGGAGATATTATAAGGAAGCAGCCAGTGCTGAAGGTGAAAAAAATCACTCACAGAAAAAACGCAATATGGCATGCGTTGCTGCCTGGCGGCAATGAACATGGCTTGCTTATGGGAATGCCTCGCGAACCAACAATATTCAATGAGGTAAATAAAGTTGCAAAGTGTATAAATGTAAACATCACGCAAGGAGGTTGCTCGTGGTTGCATGCGGTAGTGCAGATAGAGAAAGAAAGCGATGAGCAAATAAAGAAAGTAATTGAGGCTGCTTTTAAAGGGCATAGCTCATTGAAGCATGTTTTTGTTGTTGATAAGGATATAAACCCAAATGATGTGCAAGCAGTGGAGTGGTGCTTAGCAACGCGTTTCCAAGCGGACAAAGATCTTTATTTATATCCCAAAGAAAAAGGTTCAAGCTTGGACCCTAGCGCGGAGCAGCCGAGCAGAAAAACTTGCAAAGTCGGCTTCGACCTTACAGTTCCACTAGCGCGAGACAGCAAGCACTTTGAGAAAGTACAGTATGAAAAAGTTGATTTGAAAAAATTCTTAAGTTGAAGGGATTTTTATGCAGCTCACAAAAGAAGAGCGCGCTATGTTAAAGGGAAAGCATGGAAAAGCAGCGAAGAAAGCAATGCAAATACTCTTAGCTTTAGCAAATATATACAATGCAAAAAGATTAATTCCGGTTAAAAGCGTACAAATTGCTGGTGTAAGCTATCATAATTTGGGCGATGCGGGCCTAGAGCTTCTTGAGGATTTAGCAAAAGATGCTCGCGTAAGAGTTTTAACAACGTTAAACCCAGCAGGCATGGACCTAGAAAACTGGAAAGCCCTAGGTATAAGTAAGAGCTTTGCTGAGAAACAGAAAAGGGTTATTGAAGCGTTTAGAAAGATGGGAGTTACAATAACATGCACCTGTACTCCTTACCTTATCGGCAATTTACCGCTTTTTAATGAGCATATCGCATGGAGTGAAAGTAGCGCAGTTTGCTTCGCTAACTCTATGCTTGGTGCAAGAACTAATCGCGAAAGCGGCTTTTCGAGCTTAGCGAGTGCATTGACAGGCAAAACTCCTGAATATGGACTGCATTTGGATAAAAACAGGCAAGCAAAAGTGATTGTGGAAGTTAAGGCAAAACTGGAAAGCGTTGCAGATTTCGGTGCTTTAGGCAAAGCGATAGGCGATAAGATAGGCAACACAATCCCTCTAATAAAAGGCGTGCGCGAAGCAGATTTAGAGCAACTAAAAAGCCTATGCGCTTCTATTGCAACTTTCGGTGGCACAGCGTTGTTCCATATGGAAGGAATAACTCCTAATAAAACAAAGGTTCCAAGAAAAAAAGTATACATAACAAAGAGGGACATTGAGAAAGCAAAGAAAGAGTTGAGTGATAGAACAGAAATAGATTTTATTGCAATAGGCTGCCCACATGCCTCGCTTAGAGAGCTTGCAGATATTGCAAGGGTGCTTAAAGGCAAGAAGGTAAGAAAAGAGTTCTGGATTGCATGTGCAAGGCCCATTAAAAAAGTTGCAGACCTGATGGGCTACACAGAAATAATTGAAAAAGCCGGTGCAAAGTTTGCTTGTGATACCTGCATGGCGGTAGCGCCTCTAAAAGGTCGCTTTACGGGAATGATGACAAACTCAGCCAAAGCCTGCTTTTATGGTCGCGGCTCGAACGCATTTAAGGTAAAAATTGCTACGCTGGAAGAATGTGTTAGGGAGGCATTGAAATGATTTTACGTGGCAGAAAGATTTTTTCTGGCAAGGTAAGCGGCATGGCATTGGTAAGCAAGAAACCAATTTCATTTTATGGCGGCGTGGATCCTAAAACAGGCATTGTTGGTGAAAAAGGGCATCCCTTGGAAGGTAAGTGCATAGCTGGGAAGATCCTCATATTTCCAAGCGGTAAGGGTTCAACAGTGGGCAGCTATACAATATACCGCCTGAAGAAAAACGGAAAAGCACCGCGAGCGATGGTACTCAAAGAATGCGAAGCAATAGTTGCTGTTGGTGCGATACTTGCCGAGATTCCATGTATTGATAAAATAAAAATAGAAAAAATAAAAGATGGTTCAACTATAGAGGTTAATGCTGATAAAGCAGAGGTAAGAATATGAAAGAGCTTGTTTTGGTTAAACTTGGCGGTTCATTAATAACCGATAAAACAAAAAGAGAATGCTTGCGCAAAAGAACGCTTGCAAGGCTTGCTCGCGAACTGAAAGATGCTGGCAAAAAAGTAAAGCTAATTGTTGGCCATGGCGGCGGTAGCTTTCCCCACTTTCCAGCAAAGAAGTACAGAGTAAATGAAGGAATCATCGCTGAAGATAGTATAAAGGGTTTTTGCCTTACACATGACTCAGCAGCTCGCTTGAACAGACTCATTGTGAAAGCATTCCTTAGAGCAGGCATTAATGCTGCTAGCCTACAGCCGAGCGCTTGCATGCTCTGCAAAGACGGCAAGATCGTTAAATCATTTTTGGAACCGATAAAGGAAATGCTAAAGAATGATATTATGCCAGTGCCTTATGGTGATGCTGCTTTAGATCTAAAAAAAGGCATTACTATAATTTCAACAGAGCAGGTGCTTGCTGAACTTGCATTGAAGCTAAAAGCAAAACGCATTGTTGTTGCAGGTATTGTTCCGGGCGTTTTTACCGCAGATCCTTTCAAAGATAAAAACGCTGAGCTAATACCTCGCATAACAAGAGAAAACTTTAGCGAAATAAGAAAGATGCTTTCAGGTTCGCATGGCGTGGATGTCACAGGCGGAATGCTTTCTAAAGTTGAAGAAATGCTAACATTGGCTGATAAAGGAGTAAAATCACAAATAGTTGGTGCTGAGAAGCCAGGTGTTCTAAAAAAAGCGTTGCTCGGCAAGAATGTTGGGACGATAATAGAGTGATAGCATGCTAGTTGTGTTTGATTTCGATGGTGTTTTAGCAGACCCTGTGTTTAGCATCGCAACAGTAGCTCATAAAGCCTATTGCAAGCTTTACCATAAGATTCCACTTGAGTTTGTTGTAAAAGCGATAAGAGATGCTAAGCATGTTTTACGAGCAGGCCCGGATATAATGCCTGCTGTTTTATTAGCTGTGGAAGGAAAAAACCTAAAGCGCCTAACCAGAGAAGAACTGCTTGAATTTGAGAGAAGCTTAGGAAAGAAATTAAGCGAGCTTGAGCAAGCCTACTACAAAGCAAAGTTTCCACTCCGCAAAGATAAGCAGCATTGGGCCTCGCTTTTCAAGCCGCACAAAACAGCTTTAATGCAGTTTAAGAAAGTGATGAAAAAATATAAAGTGCTCATTGCAACAACTAGGCATCGCGAGGACATTTTGCTATGCTTCGATAATTGGGGTATGCAGTTTGATGAAAACAACATAGTTGATTTGCGTATCTCTAAGGATAAGCAGGAACAGTTTAGATATATAAGGAAAAAGATGAAGGTCCCTTTCAAAAGAATGATTTTTATTGAAGATACTTTATGGAATGCCCGCGCTGTTAAGAAGCTTAACGTGCACGTTTTACTTTCCACATGGGGGCTCTCAAATAAACAGCAACATAAACAAGCAGAAAAGCTTGGTATAAAACCCATAAAAAGACAGCGCGACATATGCAAAGAAATTGAAAAAATAGAACATTCGCTGGGAAACAATCAATGAGAATCTATTAATTATCAGAGGGTTTTTTGGCGAAAATTTAATAAATGAGCATTGCGTATGTTTTAATGTGGCGGGCATGGAAGGTGCAGAAAAAGAATTCACAGCAGCGTATGGAAAATTGCTTCTGTACTCCTTTTTAATGGTATTTATAATTATAGGCGTTGTATTCTTCGGTTTTGGCATTCTTGGAAGGCTTTTTGGAGCAGCATCTTTCTACCTAATCCCAATTTTGGTTGTAGCAATAGTATTAGGATTTTATTATTTCTTATTTGTGAAATCCGGAATATATACTAAAATGTTCAAATCCTCAGTAAAGATGTTCCAAGATACAACGTTTGAAGGTCAGAATAAATATTATAAAGAGTACCTAAAGGGCCAATTGAGAGAAGAATTAAGGGAGGAATTAAAGCGCGAAATGTTGGAAGAGATGAAAAAGAAAGAACTTCGCGAAGAGCCAAAGGAAGAGTCAGGAAGAGAAGTTCCCCAAGAAGCAGGGCAGCAAGGACAGAGCAATTAGGATTTTAATAACATTTTAATACGGTTTTTTTATGACACTCGAGGATAGAAAGCTCGACCATCTGAAAATCGCTTTAAATAAAGATGTTCAATTCCGCGAGAAGACCACCTGGCTTGAGAAGGTTTTGCTTGAGTATCGCTGCTTGCCTGATATAGACTTAAGCGATATTTGCTTGGAAACAGAATTCTTAGGGAGAAAACTGAAAGCACCAATTGTAGTTAGTGGAATGGTTGGCGGCATAGCTGAAGCAAAGAAGATAAATAAGGATATTGCAAAGGCTTGTCAGAGCTTAGGTATAGGTTTTGGTGTTGGCTCGCAGCGTGCGATGCTTGAGGACCCGAAGCTTACAGAGACCTATTATGTTAGGGATGTTGCTCCAAGCATTTTTTTGGCTGGCAATATCGGGGTTACGCAGCTAAAGGATTATTCAACAGAACAGATGGAGCAGGCTTTAGATTCTATTGGCGCGGATGCTTTAGCAATACATTTGAATGCCGCTCAGGAAGCGGTTCAACTAGAAGGCACGCCTAATTTCAAGGGCTGCTTAAAGGAGATAGCTCGCGTAGCCAAGGAGCTAAGCAAGCCGGTGTATGTTAAGGAGGTCGGCCACGGAATAAGCGTTTCTGTAGCAAAGGAACTTGCAAAAACCAATATTAAAGCGATAGATGTTCAAGGCGCAGGCGGCACTAGCTGGGTTGCGATAGAAGCATTGCGTTCTAAAAATGGATTTGGAAGAACATTCTGGGATTTCGGCATTCCCACTGCAAGCAGCATTGCTGAATGCAGAAAAGCATTCAAAGGCCCAATAATTGCTAGCGGAGGCATTCGCTCAGGCTTGGATGCTGTTAGAGCCTTTGTTCTCGGTGCAGATTTAATTGGCATCGCTCTGCCAGTGCTCAAAGCACAGCAAAAAACAGGCTCAAAAGGCGT
>JAFCEU010000055.1 GCA_017608995.1 Candidatus Iainarchaeum sp.
CTAATTGCTGCCCTGAAAATGCTGGAGCACATTGGGAATGTATAAATGCGAAGCTTTCACACCTGGATTGTCCAGTAAACCCAGTATGTTTGCAAGTGATAAGCCCTAAGCCAGAGAAGGCATGCAAATGCATAAACGGAATCTGCACAGCGGAACACTGAGCTTTCGGCCAGTCACAATGTAATATTCAATCGCAATTTGAATGTAGAGTTTGATTGCAGAGAATTTACACATTTGCAGAAAACTGCATAAAGCTTGTAGTGGCTGTTTGAAGGAGTGGTATACCAGCTGCTGCTAAGTAAATCCCAGTTTGAAAATGCTTGGCAAGATTATTAAGTTGTAGGCTGAAAAAGCATCTTTTTAAAGAGTTGATGGGGTTATTATTTAGTATATTATAGCTAAAAATGGTGAGAATATGTTGGTTAAGGTTGAAATATATTATGATGGCAACTATTGGTGTGCTCGCGGCATAGGCGAGGATATATTCACGCAGGGAAAAACCCTGGATGAGCTGATGGAAAATTTGAAAGAAGCTGTTGAGGTGCACTTTAGCGATGTTGCAGTTTAGTCAATTCTACGCAAACCCTAATTTGAAAACGCTTGCTGATGTTGAAATTGTGCAGGTACAAATTTTAAAATAATCCTTGTATAAATCTATTGTACCGTGGTGGTTATATGGCGGAGATTGTTGTTAAGGTGCCGAAAGAGATTGAAAAGGTTATGAAAAAGCATCCAGCTATAGACTGGTCGGGGGTTGCTGAGAAGGCGATAAAAGAAAGGATAACCAAGCTTCAGTTATTTGACACGATAGCTTCAGAGAGCAGGCTGACTGAAAAGGATGCTTTGAAACTTGGGAGAAAGATAAACAGAGCATTGTGGGATAAGCATTATAAAAAGCTGGTTTAAAAGCAAAGGAACATCTTTTTAAATGATTTTATAAGTTTACTTTAATACAGGTGCTCGAATGGAGAAGGTGAGACTGAAAGAACTTACAGTGAGTGAATTTAAAGCGCTGGTTTCTACCACTGTTAAGGAAAGCGTAGAGGACATTATTGAGGATTTTATAGCCTTAAACAGCAGAAACTATTTGAGGTCTATAAAAGAAGCGAGGAAGGATTATAGAGAGGGAAAAGTAAAAGAGTTTGGAGAGCTCTTTGATGTATAGAGTAGTATTCACAAACAGGGCAATAAAAGACCTTAAAAAGATGGAAGAAAACGTTAAATTGCGGATTGCCAGAAAACTTAAGGAATACGCCAAAGAACCGTTAAAACATGCGAGAAGGCTTATCGACCCTAAAATCGGAGGTTATCGGTTTAGGATAGGTGATTATAGGATAATCTTTGATATTGATGCTGACACAATTGTTGTTTTGCGCGTGGGACATAGAAGGAGTATATACAGATAGGTTATGTAAATCCTAATTTGAAAACACTTGCTAAGCCTGTGGAAAAACCAAGGATTATCAGGAAAAGTTTTGCAAAGTTTGCTAAGTTCTTGTTTTTGAAATTTTTGTCTACATAATAAATGAGTATGAGCACCGTTACAACTTTTAGTGCTATGAAAAGGGCTGGATTAATATTTAGTATTAATGCGCTTAAGGGGTGCTGCTCGCGGAAGGAAAAGAAGGTAAGCGCTATTGCTGTTACAGAACCATCTGTAAGCTGACCTGCAACCGCAAGCAGATTCATTTTGTTTTCAAGCATCTTTGTAAATCGCTTTGCAATAAATTTAAACGCAAACGTAAGGAAAGCGATTAAAGCTAAGCAAGCGATAAATGCAAACCAGTTTGTAAAATTAATGAAGCAAAATAGAACCGGAAGAAAACAGAAAGCAATGCCGAGCGAAGCAAAAAGCTTGTGATAATCTTTTCCTTTAAGTTTTCTGCTAATTATTAATCCGAAAATTGTGAGTGCAAAAACCAGAAGCCAGACGCCTGGCGTGAATGTCCAGAAGCCCAGCTCAAGAGGGTTTGGAGTCTTGTAGATGAAAGGCAAAAGCCTTGCAGAGTTTATTGCTCGCAGAGAAACGCCGAGCAGAATGTATGGGAATAAGGCGAGTGCGAAGCGAAAATCAAAACGTATGCCTTTTTTGTGTAAAAGCGGATAAACAACAAAGAAAGCAACAATGAGCAGTATTGTTCCGTACACTGCAGTATTAACTATATTATAGCCTCGATAGCTTGAATCAATTATTGGTTTTATGAAAAATTCTTCCAGAAGGTTTTGCATGCAAATCAACCTCGCTCTTTTGACTCTTTTGCTCTGCGCTCAGCCTCTCTCAGCTTTATAAATCCTATTTCTTGGTCCCATCTCCAGCGCGGCGCTCTTATCTGTGCCGTGGCTTGCCCAGGTTCCCAAGTGCGCCATGGTTTTTTTCTTGCCCACTCCATAAGCCCTTCTATCATTTCAGGCGGAGCGCCGAGCTTTTTTAGCAGTTGTATTGCTGCAGAAAAAGCCATGGCTTCATATTTATCAGCATCTGCCCAATAGCCCTTGGTCCTTTCTTTTTTTCTTCCTTTCAAATGAGCCCATTGCAAACCATGGAATGCTTCGTGGTAGAGTATCGATGCTAAATACATTATCTCCAATTGCCTTTCCTTTTCTTCAGGTAAAACGCCCAAGCGCTCTCGAATTTCATATATAAGATTGGAAAAGACGTGGTTGTAATGCGTTTTAAATGTTTTAGTTTCTAGGGAATATCCAAAAGGCGGTTTAGCTTCGAAAACAATCCTCTTTATGTATCTTTTCACAGTTGCATATTCTCTTGGCGCTTTTTCCTTAAGTAATGCAAGGGCCGCGCGCGTTCTCAAATAATATTCTTTACCATTGTAATGTGTAAAGTAAGCTCCTCTCAATTTTATTCCATCGAAATTCCTCAGCTTAAAGTAATCCTGCATGTATTTCTTTCCTTTTCTAAACCTTTCCAAAAACCCGAATCGCTTAGCTTGTTTTTTCACCTTTTTTGCAGGCATCAACAAACCTCTTTAAAGCACCTTAAACTAAATTTACTATAGAATTAACCGATTAACCATTTTATAATAATTCCCTCTATAAAAAATTCTATGCGCGTTGCTAAAAAAGAGACTTGCTATGGTGCTAAGATCGAAAAGAAATTTGGCGAAAGGCTGAGAAAATTGCTTGCGGAAAAGGGCTTGCTAGACTTTGAGCATTTAATTGTGAAGAACGCTGAGCATATAATTTTTCCGCTCAAGCGCAAGCTAGAGAAAGATGAGCTGGAAGAGCTAGCCAGAGTAGGTGCTGAAATTGAGCTTGGCAAATTCGAATTTGAAATTGCTAAGAAAAAACCTCGCTCGCTGAAAGAAGCTCTGCAAAGCGAGCTAAGCGAAAGCGAAATAGAAATGCTTGTTACATCGTTTGATGTTATTGGGGATATAGGGATTATAGAGATTCCTGATGAATTGCTTGCGAAGAAAGAGCTTATCGGTAAAGCATTGCTTGAGGTAAATCCGCATCTAAAAACAGTTGCAAGGGTGCTGAGCAAGCACATTGGAAAGTTTCGTTTGAGACCTATTGAAATAATTGCTGGTGAGCGAAAAACGCTCACTATTCATAAAGAATCAGGCTGCTCATTCAAGGTGGATGTTGCCAAGACCTACTTTTCGCCAAGGCTTAGTTTTGAGCGCATGAGGATTGCAAGGCAGATTAGAGGAGGCGAGGTTATCGGCGCATGGTTCGCTGGCGTAGGACCATTTCCAATAATATTTGCAAAGCACTCGCGAATGAAAAAAGCGCTTGCGATAGAGCTAAACCCGCATGCTTACAAATTGCTTGAGGAAAATATAAAGCTGAATAAATGCGAGAAAAAGGTGCAAGCGATTTTAGGCGATGTAAAGGAGGTGGTGCCAAAACTTAAAATAAAGTTCGATCGCATTGTAATGCCGTTGCCTAAAGGCAGTGAGCTTTTTTTGGATGAGGCTTTTCAAGCAATAAAGAGCAAGGGGATTGTACATTTCTATCAATTTGCTCCACGCAATGAGCCATTCAAGCAAGTAGTTGCTAATATTGAAAAGGCAGCTGGAGAACATAGCAGAGAGGTAAAAATTATTGAAAAACGAATAGTGCGCTCAGTTGCAGCAACAAAGGCGCAGGTGGTAATCGACTTTGAAGTAGAATAAACAATTTATTCGCCGAATACTTTTTTTCTTAATTCCATTATTGTACGCGATTTACCCCTATTGAGCCAGACAACCTTTTACAAGTACTTTCCAGCACTGCTGGAGCTAGGGATTGTTACTGAAAGCAGAAAGTTCGGAAAGACCAAATTATATAAACTGAATCTCACTAATCCCATTGTGAAAAAGCTGATGGAAATAGAAGAATATATTATAAAACTCCACACATAGGCACCGGTAGAAGAAAAGTTAAAATCGCTAAAGCAGTTGTCACTTCTTCAAAGTAAAAAGAATGAATTTAGAGTACTTTAAAAGATTTAAAGATAATGTTACCTATATTAAGGTTGTTGAATAGTATAGGTGATGTAATGGACAATGGCAAAGAAGCTTGTTAGCGATTATGGTTTAGCGCATTTTTCAACAGGTGATATAATAAGGGAAAAGCTTGCGAACGATCCGGAATTCAAAGCAGAATTTGATGCTTTAATAAAAGCAGGTAAGCTTCTGGATGATGAAAGAACAAAACAGCTTTTATTGGAAAAGATGCAAGCAACAGACATAAGTAAGGGGTTTATTCTCGATGGGTATCCACGCACAGTAAACCAGGCACATGACCTTGAAGAGATTTTAAAGGAGCTTGGTCTGAAGCTTAACGCTGCGATCTATTTCTCGTTGCCAGAGCAAGTTGCAGTAGATCGGCTTACCAGGCGTTTGCAATGTTCAAAATGTGGTAAAATCTATAATCTTGCAAGCGTAAAGCCAAAGGTTTCTGGTATTTGCGACGACTGCGGAGGCAAGCTTATAACGCGAGCAGACGATGAAGCAGAAACGATAAGAACCCGCTTCAGAGAATACGAGGAAAAAACAAGGCCGGTGGTTGACTACTACAAAGGATTGGGCTTGCTGTATGAAATAGATGTAGATGATACTGTTGAAGAAAACTATAAAAAATTGAAAAGCCTGGTTGAAACTCTAAAAAAAGAATAAAA
Source organism: Candidatus Iainarchaeum sp. (assembly GCA_017608995.1). Taxonomy (GTDB): domain Archaea; phylum Iainarchaeota; class Iainarchaeia; order Iainarchaeales; family DTGL01; genus DTGL01. The sequence goes on from JAFCEU010000055.1 coordinate 5,123, forward strand.
GAAAAGCAGCATTTGCTGCTTTACTTAATCGATTCCCAGAGAACTCTGTCGTGCGGATTTACCACTATGCCTCTGTCCGTAATTTCGAAAGGATGTGGAATCTTACTGTGGTTTGTTCCACGCATCTTCTTTACAAAGATGCTTCTGTGTGGTGGTGTAAAGTAAAGCGCTATAACACCATCCGAAACGAATTCTTCAACACCAAACGCTGAGAACTCACGCCTGCCGCCTCTGGTTTCGGTTGTGAGCAAAGTGGTGCAGCCAAGGTTCTTTAGCCTATCTGCAAACTCAAATAAGAGAGATCTCACCAATGCTGGACTCTCAAACCAGATGCCAAAAGCGGTAACAGAATCAATAACAAGGCGCTTGGCGTTCATATCCTTAACGAGCTGTGAGATTGTATTGAGTTCCTCATCAACACGCTGCTGAACCTCTTCGCGAGTCTTCGCATAACCGATATTTAACCTATATATTTTCATCAGGTTTTTTTCCTGCAGATCTCTTATATCCCAATTAAAGTTTTCCATATTCCAAATTATATTCTTCAGGTTTGTTTCTATACTTACATAAACACCTGGGTCGTTATACATTGCTGCACCGTTATATATGAATTGCATGCCGAAGATTGTTTTACCTGTGCCTGAGCCACCTGCCACAAGCACACAAGAACCTTCAGGAATGCCGCCTTGGATTAGTTCATCTAAGCCTTCGATTCCAGTTTTAATCCTATTCATAACCATCACCGCTCAAAAATACACTTATATAATTAAACTTTTTCCTTTAATAAACTTTCGCTTTTCCGTAGCTTTTTGCTAACGCCTTATTTATACATAACAAGAATCTTTAAATAGTTTCGCACATATGTTTGTTTTGAGGAATATTTATGGATAAAGAATTGAACGAACCGCAAAGCATTGATTTGGTTGGGCTTATTGAACAGCCCACATGGAAAAGCATACTTCTGGATTTGGTTAGAAAGGAAAAGATGGATGTTTGGGCTATTGATCTGGTTGAGCTTTCGCAGAAATATTTGCAAAGGATTCAGGAGTTGAAAGAAAACAATCTGCGAATTCCAGCAAATGCAATGCTTGCATGCGCGATTCTCCTAAAACTAAAATCGCGCACAATAAAGCTTCTATATGAAGAGGAAGAAAAGGAAGAATTGCCAGCGATAGGCGAACTGCCGGAATTGCAGCCGATTGCGCGTATAAAGGAAAGAACTGTTACGCTGGATGAATTGCTTAGGGAAATAGAAGCAGTGATTGCAAAGACGAAGAAAAAAAGCTCTGCTACTAAAGCGGTGGAAGAAGTTGCTCTGCCGATGCCTCAAATAACTGAACAGGACCTTAGCAGTAAAATAGAAGAGCTATATGGGAAAATAATTGCTAATGCTGATGAACAAGGCTTAGTGCTCTTTTCAGACATTGTAAAAGCTGAAAAACCCCTTGAAGTAGTAACTGCTTTCATCTGCTTGCTTTTCTTAGCAGCAAAACAGCGCATAAACCTCTGGCAGGAAAGCTTTTTTGGTGAGATATTTATAGCTGTAGGTAATAATGAAGCTGATGAAGAGGATGAAAAAGAAAATGAAGGAGAAAATAAAGATACGCTTGAAGAAGAATAGCTACTTCTTTTTGCTACGCTTTTTTGTTTTGCTGTCCTTATGTACTATTGTTCTATAAGGATATGGAATCTCTATGCCCTCTTTATCGAAACGCTTCTTTATCGATTCGCGCAAATCACAGGCCATGCGAAAACCAGTTGGCTTATCCTTTGCCCAAAAGTATAAACGCAAAATTATTGCTGATTCGGCAATATCAACAACTCTTACCTTAACCGTTTCTTTTTTCTTTAAAAGTTCGGCATCGCCACTAAGCTCTGCAAAGCTCGGATGCTTCTTGGCTTCTTCAATCATTATCTTCTTCGCTTTATCAATATCAGAATCATAGCTTATCGGCATATTGACGGTTTCTATACATTTCTCCTCACCGAGGGAATAGTTAATTATTGTAGTTTCGCTTATCTTCGCGTTTGGAACAACAACGCGCTGGTTCTCCCATGTTTTTATTATAGTGTGCCTTAGCGTAATATCCTCAACCTTTCCATAAGTATTATTAAAATAAATGCGATCGCCAACGCGAAAGGGTTGGAATATCGCAATAAAGATTCCTGCAAGCAGATTTGAGGCCACATCCTTTGCTGCAAAACCAATAACGATTGCCGCTATGCCCGCGCCTGCAAGAAGCGAAAAGGTGATATCCTCAAGCCCAGGAACTAAGCGCATTATAATTATGAAAGCGGTAGCGTAGATTGCGGCTGAAATAATGTTCTTTGCAATTGCAAACCTCGTTTGGTCAAAGCGCGCACCCTTCATCTTTGCAACGCTATCCATCTTCCTCAAGATGAGCTTATTTAACAGCTTAGCGATAACAAGCAAAACAAAAGCATAGACGCCTATCCAAAAATACTGCTGGATGTACTGTACAGCAGAGCTTTTGGTGGGAAAAATTTTAGAGAAGATGCCCAAAACAAGGATTGCAACCGCAAGCATAGCTAAAAGGAGCCAAAAAAGCCCTATTTTAGCACCTTTATCCTTGTCCCCTTCGCTTTGCATCGCTTAAAAGAATATTGGAAAAGTTTAAAAATTGCAAGCAGCAGCAATGCAAAGCAAATTGCTGGCGGTTTTGGAAAAAATATAAAAATGTTCAACATCTTAATTATTGCATGCTAGCTGAACATAAATGCAAAGTATTGAGTATAAAAAACTACATAGATAATGGCAAAACAATCTATAAGGTGATAAAACTTGAGAAGCCTGAAGGGTTCAACTATGAGGCCGGGCAGTTTGCTATGCTCGCACATCCGGAGCTAAAAAATAAAGAGGCACCTGAAAACCCACTTTGGAGGCCTTTTTCCATGGCATCAAGCCCTTTGCAGGATTTTCTCGAATTCTGTATATTAATAAAGCCCACTGGTGGCTTGACGCAATTCCTTGAGGAGCACTTGAAGGAAAGCGATTGCTTGCTTGTGAAAGGCCCTTTTGGAACATACCGCTTAGATGAAGCGTTCAATAAAGTTGTTTTTATTGCTACTGGATCAGGGATAACACCGTTTATGAGCATGCTCCGAACGCTTTTCCTTAAAGGCACTGATAAAAAGTTGCAACTCTTTTATGGTTTCAGAAACGCAAACCAGTTTTTATACCGTGAAGAACTTGAAGGCTATGCTAAGCAGCACAGCAATTTTGAATTCTACTGTGCAGCAAGTGATGACCCAGAGTGGCCTGGATTCAAAGGCTATGTGAATCCCTTGCTCAGCGAGCATGCTATGAAAGGTAGCGACGTGCACTACTACATCTGCGGAAGCCCTGTTGCGAGAGAAAGTATTACTAAACATTTATTAACTTTAGGCGTTTCTGAAGAAAATATTCACATTGAAAGGTGGGTTTAAAACATGCCTGTTGATAAGCTGAGGTTTGGCACAGCAGGCATTCCGCTGAGCACAAAACCATACAATACACTCAATGGCATAGCTCGTGTTAAAGAACTCGGATTGGATTCAATGGAACTCGAATTTGTTCGAAGTATAAATGTGGGAAAAAAGAGAAGCAAGCAAGAAGCGCATAATAGATGCTGCTAAGCGCGCTTACGCTTGCGGCGCTTTTAGCGTTTGCTTCCATGCTGGATTCTATCAGGGCAGAACGCCTGCTGAAATTTATGAAATAATAAAAGCTGAGCTTAAGGATATTGTAGAAAGATTGCAGCAACAAAGCATAGATATTTGGATCAGGCCTGAAACGACAGGCAAGGCAACGCAATTTGGAACCCTGGAAGAAATAATTACGCTTAGCAACGAACTGGAGCAAATAATGCCCTGCATTGACTTTTCCCATATGCATGCAAGAAGCGCTGGCAAGCTGAATTCTTACGAAGAATTTTATAATGTACTTGAAATTCTGGAAAAGGAGCTTGGAAAAAAAGCGCTTAAGGAAATGCACGTGCATGTTTCAGGGATCGAATATAGTGCCAAGGGCGAACGCTATCATCTAAACCTTAAAGATTCCGATTTCAAATATAAGGAGCTTCTCAAAGCATTAAAGGAATTCAATTGCAAGGGTGTTGTTATAAGCGAGAGTCCAAATATAGAAGAAGATGCGCTGCTTATGAAGAAGTGTTTTGAAGAATTATAATAATGTAAATTCAGTGGTGTTTGTGTTTAAGGAAAACTTCTTAAATAGGGACAAGTAAGAAGTGCAAAGTAGGAATATAACTATTTCAAGAAAAACGGAAAAAGATAACCTTTTTAAATAAAGATAAAATAAATTAGTAAGGAGTAATATGAGCGCCCAAACATTAGAATCTTTTTCACTTTTTGGGTTTGAACTGCCCTTAACCCCGGAGCAATTTCTATACCTGCTAGAACTTATAAAGGCGAGAAAGGCAGAATTGGAGCGCGTAACACAAAAGCCTGCTGAGAAAGTAGAAGAGGTTAAGAAAAAGCCGGGGTTTTTTGCAAGCATATTTGTAAAAAAGGGAAAAAAGTCTGCTGAGGAAGAGCCTTCAAAAATCCCTACAGCAGAACCTCAAAAACCTGTTTTAGAACTGCCAGAAACTCAAAAACCTGCTGAACCAGAAGTAATCCAATACGAAAAAAAAGAAATAGAAAAGAGCAAACCAGAGGTTGTAAGAGCTGCTGAAATAATGGAAGAAGCACCAAAAGAAGATATAATAGTTGAGGAATCCAAAGGTACAATTGAAAAAAGCATCGAAGAGGCTTACAAAGGAGAACCTGCTGAAAAGATCGAAAAGCTAAGCCAAGAAGAACAACTGATGAGGGCAATTGAGAAAAAATCTGAAGCGACAATTTTTGAAGGAGAAACAGGGGAGCACACAAAGGAAGAAACTGTGCCTACTCTAAAACCAGAAACTGAACAAGAAGAAGCAGTTCAAATAAAGCCAGCTGAAAAGCTTGCAGAACCACCTGCGGAAAGAGTAACGCTTACACAAGAAGAGCTTAACACTGTGGAAAGAATTGTTGCTGTGCTTCTTCCAAAGAAAGAAAAATACACACCGGAGCAAGTAAAAAAAGTTATGCTTAGTGAAGGCTATTCAGAAAAAATTGCTGCAGAAGTTGTAAGAAGAATTTATGGAAGTTTGTAAAATTAAGATGCCTCGCCTATTTCGCACTCAGGCAATTCACGCTCATAATCCGCTTTAAGCCATTCCATGATAATTAATTCAACTCTTGTTTTTATTTTTCTTTTATCTTCGAAGGAGAAGGCTTCTTGCACGTGAATCAAAGGAAATGAAGAGCGAAAAATTTATTTAACTTACTAATTCACCGGAACTTTCGCAACGAAAAATTTTTCCTTTAAGTGCTACAAAAAAAATATATGCATTGCTATGCGGACCTGCCACTTCATTATGGAAAAGCGCCGCGCTGGCTATTTGAAAGAATGGTTCTCTTAGCAAAGGAGATAGGGGACATTCTGGTATTGGAATATGGAACAAAGGGTTTTCTTGAAAGAATTTCTGACCCTTTTTGGTTTCAAGCTTTAAGCTGCACCCTCGGCTTCGATTGGCATTCTTCTGGAACTACTACCACAACCTGCGGTGCATTGAAAGAAGCATTAAATAGCGCAGAGGTTGGTTTAGCTATTGCTGGTGGAAAAGGAAGAGTTTCAAGAAAAACACCGGAGCAAGTAAAAAAGCTTAGCAAAAAACTTGGCTTAAGAGATAGGCAGATTGAAAAGCTTGTGTATGCTAGCAAGATGAGCGCTAAAGTAGATAACGCTGCTTTGCAGGACTCCTATACGCTTTATCATCACTGCATATTTTTCGACGAGAAAGGAAATTGGGTAGTCGTGCAGCAAGGGATGAATGATGAAACGGGCTATGCTCGCAGATATCACTGGAACTCAGGCAAACTGAATAGTTTTATAGAGGAACCTCATTCTGCAATATGCTGCGATGAGAAAAAAGAACTCGCTTTGAACCTTCCTTCTAAAGAAAGTGGAGAAAACAGAAAAGCTTCTTTAGATTTAGTAAAGGAATCGCCAAAAAAGATTGAAGCTCATCTTAAAGTATTAGCAGAGCAGAAAACACTATTCAATTGGCATATACAACCTAAAGAAGAATACCTAATGATGCCGCGCAACATCAACTGGCAAGCATTGAAAGAAGCTTATGAATTCCAGCC
>JAFCEU010000056.1 GCA_017608995.1 Candidatus Iainarchaeum sp.
TTCTCGCTTGATAGTCTTTTATAAATGCCTCTATGCTCCTATCATACGTTTTTTCTGCTTCAGTTGAAAAGTAGCATGCTGGCAGTTCATTGTTTTCGCGATGATGCCTTATACATTCACAGCAGATGCCTTTTCTCGGACAGCCAGGGTATGTGCATGGGCAGCTTTGAATGTTTCTATCTTTTTGACATTCCATAAAATCACCCCCGACACAAGAAAAGAATAAAAGTGGGAAAATATTATATATAGTTGTTTTGGTAGAGGGATAAATAATGATTAAAAATTTTCAAGAACTTATTTCTGGCAAACCTTTTAAGGAAGAGCGAAGAAAAGCGCTCTCTATAATGGAAAGCGGTCTGATTGCAGCAGACGCTGGCTCAGCAGTGAAGCGAACCCTTAAGTTTGATGGAAACGCTTTGATTGTTGGAAAAAAGCGAATTGAATTGTCTAGTGAAGGCAAGATTTACGTTGTTGGCGCAGGCAAGGCAAGTGCATCAATGGCTCAAGCCCTTAACCAAATCCTTGGTGAAAGAATCTATAAAGGAATTGTAATTTCCACTTCCGTATACGAAGCAGGCAAGATAGAAGTTGTAAAAGGCACACATCCGTTACCAAGTGAAACTAATGTAAGAGCCACTGAGAAAATCTTGCAAATTATTGAAAATACTAATGAACAGGACCTTGTGATCGCACTTATAAGCGGTGGTGGAAGCGCTCTGCTTTGCAAGCCCGCAGAAGGACTTTCATTAAAAGACTTAGAAGAGACAAACAAACTTTTGCTTTCTTCAAGCATCGATATATATGAGATAAATTGCGTGCGAAAGCATCTCTCAGAGGTAAAAGGCGGCAGGCTTGCTGAAAAAGCATTTCCCGCTAACATACTCACTTTGATAGTATCAGATGTCGTAGGAGATGATATTAGCATAATAGCTTCTGGGCCAACCGCGGGCGATGTTACAACCTACAGAGATGCAATTAAGATACTAAAAAAGCACGGCATTTTCGAAAAGGTCCCTGCTGGCGTAAGAAAATACCTTGAAGAAGGCACTTTAGGTAAAAGAAGAGAAACCCCAAAGCCCAGCTACAAACAATTAAAAAAAGTGAAGAATGTAATTATTCTTAGGAAAGATGATGCGCTGAAAGCGATGGTGAAAAAAGCCAGTGAATTAGGATTGGAACCAATTCTTTTAAGGAAAGAAGTTTATGGAAACGCAAGGAGTGCAGGTGTAAAACTTATTGAGAAAGCATCTGATGAAAGAAAAAAGGCCGGGAAAAGCATTGCCTTAATTGCTGCTGGTGAGACAACAGTTGAGGTAAAAGGTAATGGTATAGGCGGTAGAAACCAGGAGATGGTGCTTGCCTCTCTTGAAGAACTCAGCAAAATAGAGCAAGCTATTTTTATTGCATTAGATAGCGATGGAAAGGATGGAAGTAGCAATGCTGCTGGTGCTATAGCTGATTCAAGCTCACTTGCGAGAGCAAAAGAATTAGGCTTAGAGCCAAAAGTGTTTCTTGAAAACAACGATTCCTTTCATTTTTTCGAAAAGCTCAGCGATGCTATTATAACCGGCTTAACTGGCTCCAATGTTGCTGACCTATACGTTGTAATTATACCCTAATTTAGAACAAATAGTTAGTGCACGGGAGCGGATTCGAACCGCTGAAGGCACTAAGCCACAGGGTCCTAAACCCTGCCCCTTTGGCCACTCGGGCACCCGTGCTTTTAAAGCTATAATAATCTATACTGAAACCTTTTTTAAAAAAAGATAGGTTGATTTTATTTTGTTGCATGCTCGATTTCCTTCGCAAACCTGAGAATGGTTTCCTTCAGTTTTTCGCATTTCTCTTCGCTAAGTTCGTTTTTGCTTATTTTTTTAGCCACTTTTAAGAATGCATTTCTCAACGCAGCTAGCTCTTTTGTAGCACCTATTTTTTCAAGCGAGTTCAGTATCTTTTCCTTTATTTTTCCCTCATGCTTAAGAAGGTTTTCAAGAACTGCCCTGCGCTTTTCCAGTATTTTTAATCTTTCCTTACCTTTTTTAGTTATTGAATAGACCTTTACAATCCTGTTTCCATGCTTTTCAACTGAGCTTTCTATGAGCCCTTCTTTTTCAAGTTTTTTCAGCATAGGGTATATCGAACCAAAGCTGGGTTTCCACTCTTTATTTGTAGCTTCGTAGCAAGTGTTTATTATTGCATATCCATACATCTTTTTTTTGTTTATGGTTTTCAGGACAAAATAACGCAGATGTCCTCTAAATAATAGACTTGCTAAACGGTCTTTCACAAGTATATCGGAATGCGATATATTTAAAAATATTCGTTGCTTTTTTATTTTGAGAGTGGTTTTTATGAAATGGTTTAGTGTTTTGGCTGTGTTATTTATTTTGCCCTTTGTATTTGGTGGTGTTCATTCTGCAAACACAGATGTTTACTATCTTTTAGATATTGATTCCACTGTGCAAAAGCCTGCTACAATTTATCCCGGGGATCAAATAAACTTAGCTGTAACAATAATTAATAATGGCAGATATATTGATGCTCGCGACATAAATTTAGAACTTTCACTGCCTGAAGGTTTTTCACCCATTGATATTGAAAAATCGCTCGAGGTAATAAAACCTAAGGAGAAAGAAACAGTTGTTTTTCGCTTTATTTCATCAAAAAACGTGGCTTCTGGAACGTATAATCTCTCTTTAAAGCTCACGTACAAAAATAAAGAAGATGTTGTTTCAGAAACAAAGTATCTAAGCGTGGTCATTTCTGATCTTTATAAGATTTCTCTATCTAACCTGCGGGTTTCGAATTATTTTCCACACATAGGCGAGATAATTACTGTTACCGCAGATGTTAAAAATACTGGCTCCTTAGAGGCGCGCAACGTTTCTGTTGATTTCTCGATGGTCGATTCTAGTGATTTTTCTGGTTTTATAGTTCTTTCAGATACTCATCAAGAACTCGGCAATTTGTCAGCAGGAGCTTCTAAAACCGTAGCCTTTAAATTAAAAGCAAGCGATAATGCCAAGCCAGGCGTTTATACCTTTAGTTTAGAGGCAGAATGCCTCGATTGTAGCGAATCACAGGAGCAAAAATTCTCAATCCACTTATATGGCAAACCAGACCTCATAATTTCAGGCATTGATTATGCGATAAGCGGCAGAGATGATAAAAAGATTGTTCAGGGCGACAAGATTTCAATCTCTGTGCAGCTTGACAACCTTGGCAAGGAAGATGCCAAAAGCGTGGTTGTCTATTTAGAAACAGATGATTCGCTGATAGGTTCAAAGCGCTCATATGTAGGTGAGATAGAAAGCGACGATTCCGGTTCAGCAATATTTGATTTAATAGTTTCGGAAAACGCGCCGGTAGGCTATCACGAGGTAAAAATAAAAATTACTTATTTAGATGAGCTCCAAAGAGAGCAAACATTGCAACATAGCTACAAATTATATGTGTTCAAAGCGCCAGAGCCAAGCCCCTATTTGCATTATGTTTTCATAATCATAATTCTAATTTTAGTTTATTTCATACTTAAGGTAATAATAAGACAGCTCGCTATAAGAAAGCTTTAATGTGGCTGAAATGTTGAAATTAGCATTTCTCAACCTTTTTAGGAGAAAAAGCAGAACGTTTCTTGCAGTAGTCGGTATTGTGATAGGCATCACGGCACTCATTGCTTTAAATGCGGTTGTTGATGGTATCTACAATGAGATCGACACCGTTATAGGCTCGTTCCAAGCGATTATGGTAATGGAAAAAGGGTCAATGGACCAAACGCTTTCTAAGCTTGATGAATCTTTAAGGGCAAAGATAGAATCCATTCAAGGTGTTCGCGTGGTTGTGCCTGAGGTTTGGATTTTGCCCCAAACAGTTGAGGGCAAGACACTTGCACTTTCACAATCTTTAATTCCCCCCACAATTTATGGCGTTGATATTTCTGCATACAGAAAGCTCAGAGGCAACGGCTGGATTGGGGAGCTGGAAAAAGGCGAGATGCTTAATAGCAACGATAAGTACGCGGTGCTTATGGGCAAATCGCTTGCTGACGATATGCATAAATTTATTGGTTCTTCAATAAAGCTAAATGGCCAGAAATTTAGGGTAAAAGGAATTGTCAGTTCAGAGTCAGAGCTTCTTGGCAACTTAATTATTATGGATATTGATACCGCTCGTGAGATAGGCGGATTCCCCAAAGACAAAGTATCATCCTTTTATGTTGAGGTGATTGATCCTACAGAGGATAGAAAGGTTGCAAAGAAAATAAATTTTGCTTTAGGGTCAGAAGTTGAGGCAAATACTGCAAGTGATTTTTCGGAGATGTTTGCAGGCGTTATGGAAAATTTTAGATTAGCTGCCTTGGCAATAGCATTGATATCTGCCTTTGTTGCAGCAATAGGAATAATAAATACTATTCTAATGAGCGTAATGGAGCGCTATAGAGAAATAGGCACTTTAAAAGCAACAGGCTGGGGAATAATCGGCGGAATAATAGGGATTTTATTTGGAACAGCGCTATCCTTATACATTCCTGCATTTGGAATACCCACTCTAATAAAGTTAGAGCCTGTTCTGTATGCGTTCTTATTTGCCTTTTTTGTTGGTGTTGTCGCTGGTTTGTATCCAGCATATCGTGCATCAAAGCTTGATCCAGTGGAGGCGATGAGGGGTGCCTAAACAAAATATAATTGAACTGAAAGATGTTGTTAAAGAATACAGATTAGGAAAAACTATTGTTAGAGCATTGCAGGGAGTTTCTCTTGAGATAAAAAGAGGTGACTTTGCAATTGTTGCTGGTCCAAGTGGTTCTGGTAAAAGTACTCTGCTGCATATTATGGGTGCTCTCGATAGGCCAACATCTGGTAAGGTATTTATAGCAGGCAAAGATATTAGCTTGCTTGATGATTGGGGCTTAGCAATGCTTCGAAGAAAAACTGTGGGTTTTGTTTTTCAAACATTCAACCTTGTTCCAACTTTGAATGCTCTTGAAAACGTTATGCTCCCCCTTGAGCCTACCAGCATAGATGATATAGAAAAAATCAAAAGAGCTAAAGAGTTGCTTAAGCTTGTTGGATTGGAACATAGAATGCTTCATAAACCTATGGAGCTAAGTGGGGGTGAAAGGCAAAGAGTTGCCATTGCAAGAGCACTCATAAACAATCCTGAGATTGTGCTTGCGGATGAGCCAACTGGCAACTTGGATACCAAAACTGGCTTACAAATAGTAGAGGCGATGAGAAAACTGAATATAGAGGAAAAGAAAACGTTTGTTGTTGTTACGCACGATCTTTCCCTTTTAAAATATGGCAATAAGCACATCTATCTTAGAGACGGCCTCATAGAAAAAATAAGGTGATTGTTTGCTCAAGCTTGCTTTTTCAAATCTTTGGAGAAGAAAATTGAGAACCCTTCTTTCCGTTTTTATGGTAGTAGTGGGCGTAGCCGCAATAATAACCTTAACTTCCTTAGCTGATGGGGTTTTTATGGATGTGAAGTCAGCAGTTGCGCAAGTTCAAGGCATAATTGTCTTCCAGCAAAATCCCTATGGGCCACTGTTTTCTCAGATTGACGAGAGTTATATTCAGAAGATAGAACAAATAACTGGGGTTAAGAAAGTGCATCCCGCGATAATCCAGCCAGCAAGAGAGATTGATGGCAAGCCTTTCACCTATAGCGCAAACTCAATAGTGAGGCTTATAGGTTCTAGATTTGAGAGCATTCAAGATAAGATAACGGTAATACGCGCTGAGATTGTTGAAGGCCGCAGTCTTAAAGCGAGCGATAGGGGCAAAGTTATCATTGGTACAGAAATTAAAGAGCAATATAATAAATTTGTTGGAAATAAAATTAAGATAAATGGCAAAACCTTTGAGATAGTTGGAGTTTATAGGACTGGCTCAAAGTATTTGAATAGAGGAATTCTTCTACAGCTTGATGATATGCGCGAACTTATAAGCTTTCCGAAAAACAAAGTTGCACAGCTAAACGTTGAACTCGAGAATCCTGATGAAGCCAATAAAATCGCAAAGCTTATACAATTCAAGCTCGGTAATAAGTTTAAAGTAATAAACTCAACACAATTTGCTGAATCACTTGCAAATATATTGGGCGACTTGCGTCTTTTCGTTTTAGCTGTAGCTTCTCTTGCAGCAATAGTTGCCGCAATAGGTATATTGAACACCATGTTGATGAGCGTAATGGAGCGCTATAGAGAAATAGGCACTTTAAAAGCAACAGGCTGGGCTAATACAAATATAATGCAAATGATACTCTACGAATCCACATTCATCGGAATAATCGGCATTTGGGGTAGCTGTCTCAAACCTCGTTTCGTTGCAGATAGGTATATCTACGTTTGTTTCAGCGGAGCTTCTTGGTGAATCATTCTTGTTTGCTTTAGTTATTGGTGTTGTCGCTGGCTTGTACCCGGCGTGGAAAGCAAGCAGGTTTGATCCTATTGAAGCACTGCGGGCAGAATAAATATGCAATTTTTTTCATATGATAAACTTTTCATATGATTTTCTCTTTCGGCTGAAAAATAACTAATAGAAAAAAATAAATATAAGTTCGTAGTTGTTATATTTGATTTTCAATCAAAAATGTTTGCTTAATGCGGGGTGAGAATAAAAATGGCGACAAAAAAGAAAAAGAAAACAACAAAGAAAAAGAAAGTAACAAAGAGAAAGACAACTAAAAGAAAGACAACAAAGAGAAAGAAAAAGACAACCAAAAGGAAAACAAAAAAGAAAAAAAGAAGGTGAATTGGGGGCTTAGCTAAACCCTCTTCTTTCTTTTTTATTTTTAATTATCCATGAAATAGATTAATTCATCCAACTTTTTTCTTTTGGGTTTTTCTGGTTTTTCAGCCGCGTAGCCGATTGGAATAATTGCAACAGGCAATTCTTTTTCTATTTTTAGAATCTCTTTAACTTTCCCCTCATTAAAGGCTCCAACCCAGCAGCTTGCTAAGCCCAAAGCAGTTGTAGCTAACTGAGCATAGCTCGCAGCTATTGTTGCATCTTGTATACTGTATAAATTTGCCCCCCTCTCGCCATACTTCTTCGCGGATTCTTCTGGAAGGGCGCAAAACACCAATACCGCTGGTGCAAATTCAATAAATGATTGACCAAACGCCGCTTCACTTAACATCCTTTTTACCATGTTTTCTCTAACCACGTATATTTTATATGCTTGCAGATTACCTGCGCTTGGCGCTTCATTAACCGCTTCCAAAATTTTTTTCAGCTTTTGCTCTTCCACAGGCTTTGCTAAATATTTTCTTACAGAACATCTTTTACCCATCACTTCAAAGAGTTCCATCTTTATCACCGAATATTTTTGATTCTGCTTTCACTATTAAATAACCAAGAAAAAGGAATATTAATGCTCCTGCAGATATTAAAAACCAATCATAAATGCTGAGCGGCATTATCCTGAAGAATGTATTTAGAGGAGTGTAAAGTATGGTGAGTTGCATCAACAGCGAAGCGAATACTGCAGACCATAACCACTTATTGCTAAACAAGTTTATTCTATAACGAGCCCGAACCATCTGCACGCGCACAAGCTCGAAAACCACGAAGCACGTGAATGCTATTGTTTGAGCTCTTAAAAATCTTTCTTGAATACCTCCCTGTAGATTGAAGAAGCTATACACAAATAATCCCAAAATTATCACAGTCATAACCAGGCCAATAGAAACAATTGAAAACGCAATTCGTTTGTTAATCACTCCTTCTGTTTTCGGCCTCGGCCCTCTTTCCATAAGTCCTTTTGCTTTTGGGTCTAGGCCGAGAGCTACTGCTGGCAAACCATCTGTCAATAGGTTTATCCAGAGTAGCTGAGCAGCAGTGAGTATGACTGCTTTTTCCCCGAAGTATAGATAAACTTCCATCAGGGTAAATAAGAAAACCACAAGCACTTCAGCTAAATTTGAAGAAAGCAAGTAATTGACGAATTTTCGAATGTTGTCAAAAATACCACGACCTTCTTCTATGGCATCCCTTATTGTAACAAAATTGTCATCTAAAAGGATTAAGTCGCTTGTTTCTTTTGCCACATCTGTGCCTCTTATCCCCATCGCAATACCAACATCCGCCTTCTTCAACGCGGGAGCATCGTTTACACCATCTCCCGTCATTGCAACGATTTTTCCTTTTGCTTGTAGCGCTTCAAGGATTCTAACCTTTTGTGTTGGCGTAACTCTTGCAAATATCTCGGTTTTTTCAAGGACTTCTTTAAGTTCTTTATCACTCATCTTTTCAAGTATTGGGCTGTTTATTGCATAATCTGTTTTAAATCCGAGCTCTTTACCTATCGCTTTTGCTGTTTCTATGTTGTCTCCTGTAACCATTATCACTTTTATCCCAGCTTTTCTGCAGTCTGCTACCGCTTCTTTAACGCCAGCTCTTGGTGGATCAATCATCCCTTGCAACCCTAAAAAGATAAGGTTTCTTTCGAATTCTTCTTCGTTTTTTATGTCCTCAATTTCCTTAAAGGCAAATGCTAACACGCGTAAGGCTCTTTTTGCCATATCCAAGTTCGCTTTTAGTATAGTTTCTTTTGTACTTTTATCCATATCTATAATTTTTCCATTTACAAGTATACGATTACATCTCTCAATTACGACTTCTGGAGCTCCTTTCACATAAACCTTTTTACTGCTGCCAGCAATGCAAACAACGCTCATCATTTTGCGTTCGCTTGAGAAGGGAATTTCTTGCACCCTTTGCTCTTTTTTCCTTTCGATTTCAACATCGATGCCGGCTTTCTTCGCTGATAGCAGAAGGGCGATTTCTGTCGGATCGCCGAGGTATTTCACTTTACTGCCTTCTTTGTATTCAACAGCATCATTGCAAAGTATTCCACATTTAAGTATGGGGGAAAGAGCCCTGCCATCTATCTTTTGTGAGCGCTTGTAGAATTCTCCATTTGTTGAATATCCTTCGCCTGTTACGTTGTATCTTTCCATATTGAAGAATATTTCTCTTACGGTCATGATGTTCTCAGTTAGCGTTCCGGTCTTGTCCGTACATATCACATTTACCGAGCCGAGGCTTTCTGCTACTGGCAAAGTTCTTGCTAATGCATTCTTTTTCGCCATCCTTTTTATGCCCATTGTTAGTGCAATAGTAACGATTGCAGGCAGGCCCTCAGGTACAGCGGCAACAGCCAGAGAAACAGCCCTTAGAAATATTTCTATTAAGGAATCTTTTATAATCAAGTACTGTGTTAGCGCAACAAATGCAATGATTAGTATTATCGCGATACCTATGCTCTTTCCAAGCCTGTTTAATTCGAGCTGGAACGGCGTTGGCTTCTCTTCGGTTTCAGCAATTTGCTCTGCTATCTTTCCAACTTCTGTATGAATACCAGTTGCCACTACTATAGCTCTAGCCCTGCCTCTTGTAATCAGCGTGTTCATATAAAGCATGTTTTTTCTTTCAGCTAGCGGAGTTTCTTCTTTGAGCGTGCATTCTTTTTTTGAAATCGGCAGGCTTTCGCCGGTGAGCATCGATTCATCTGCTTGCAGGTTTGCTTGTTCTATTATGCGCGCGTCTGCAGGCACCTTGTCTCCTTGTTCTAGCACTATTATATCACCAGGGACAAGCAGCTCCGCTTTTATTTTCTTCTCTTTACCATTCCTGAGTACGCGCGCAAGTGGCGCTGCAAGCTTTTTCAAAGCCAGTATGCTCCTCTCCGCCTTATATTCCTGAAAAAAACCAATTATTGCGTTTGCAAATAGTATTGCTGTTATTAGAATAGCATCTATTGCATGCCCTTCCCCGTTTGGTAATAAACTCATTACGAATGAAATTATTGCTGCAGCAATCAGAATCAACACTAAAAAATCAGAAAACTGTCTCAAAAATATTTTCAGAGGATTTACTTTTTTCTCACTTTCAATAATATTTTTCCCATATTGTAACAATCTTTGATTTGCTTCTTCATTGCTTAAACCTTTTGGTGAAGAATTCAGGGTTCTAAATATTTCATCAAGTGAAGTTGCATGCCACTGCATTTTAGCACCTATCTGCCTTTGTATGCTCTTATAAACTCACATTCTGGCGTAAACTCCACAAAGCTGCTGGCGGTTACTCCCCATTCGGGACATTGGTTTTCTTTAAGATTATCTATTTCTGCTATTCTTGGGTTATGAGCGATATCACAAACCCAGCCTTCGATATCCCATTTTGCATTGCCAGTGCTCAGGCAAGGACCGTTGCTAAGGTCAACTCCTTTGGCTAAAGCATCCTTGCAGAGCTCTTCGCACTTTTTTATTGCAAGCTCCTTTATGGA
>JAFCEU010000057.1 GCA_017608995.1 Candidatus Iainarchaeum sp.
GAAAGCAAAGGGATGAGCCAGAAGGAACAGGCAAAAGCAATTAAAGAGTTTGAATCAAATAAAATAAATGTATTGATAGCCACAAGTGTTGGGGAAGAAGGCTTGGATATTCCAGCTTGCGATTTGGTAATATTTTACGAAGCGGTGCCAAGCGAAATAAGGCACATTCAAAGGCGCGGTAGAACCGCTCGCGTAAAGAGCGGCAGAGTGATAATACTTCTAACAAAGGGCACCAGGGATGAGGCATATTACTGGGTTGCAAGGCGAAAAGAACGCAAGATGCTTGAGCAGCTCAAGGATATGAAGGGACAAAACAAAATAGCTAAGCAGCAGACGCTTAGCAGCTACTTAGGTGAATGAAATGAAAAAGCGCATAATAAAGCAAAATACGCTTGCGGGCTTTGTTGATAGCGATAAACCTTTAGTATTTGCAGACCACAGAGAAGCGAGCTCCGAAGTGGCAGAATTCCTGCGCAGAAAAGGAGCTGAGGTAAAAGAAATAATGCTTGATATTGGCGATTATTTAATTTCTGAGCAGGTTGTGATTGAGAGGAAAACCGCAAACGATTTTTTAGCGAGTTTGCTTGACGGCAGATTGTTTAATCAGCTTGCAAATATGCTCAGCTATGAGAAGCCGTTGTTGATTATTGAGGGTACGCCTCGCGAACTTTTCTTTCTGCGTGATATAAACGCTAATGCATTGATGGGAGCTTTAAGCGCAATTGCTCTGGATTTCAGAATACCTATTCTATTCTCTGAAAGTAAAGCTCAGACTGCAGAATACATATACATAATTGCAAAGCGCACCCAGCAAAAAGCAAGGAAGGAAATAAGTTTAAGGAAGAAGCCTGCGCTAGCGCTCAAGGAATGGCAGCAGTTTATTGTGGAATCCTTGCCTTTAGTTGGGCCGAAAACAGCAAAGATTCTGCTAAAAAAATTTGGTTCGGTGAAAAGTGTTTTTAACGCTAGCGTTAAAGAGCTCGAGAGCTTACCAAACATTGGCCCGAAAAAGGCTAAAAAAATAATAAAAATTATCGAAGCAAAATATATTGATGAAGAGAAATAAACGCTAAGCGGCCGTGGTGTAATGGCAGCATTGGAGCCCCCCAAGCTCCCGGTCCGGGTTCGAATCCCGGCGGTCGCATCTTTTAAAGCTTTATAAATTCAAGCTTCTTTGCTGGTGCGATTATTTCGCAGTGCTCTGCAACTTTTATCTGAAAATCTTGGAACATTATTACCGCTTGCTTAGCATTCCTTTCGAAGAAATTCAATAGCTTGCTTATTTTTTCCGGTGCAACTACTATTGCATTGCTCTGAATGCTTGCTTCTACAAGCCCGCCCAATTCTTTAAGTGTTTCGCTGTCAGCGGTAACAACAAGCTCTGCTGGCTCCTCCTTTTTTATAAGGGTGCTCAGCACTTTTGGAAAAGATTCTTTATTGAAAACAATCCTATCTTTAAAGCCAAGTTCCTTTAGTGTATTTATCTGCTTTTTAAGCACGCTGTTTAAATAGCTCAGCTGCTTTATTTTCTTTTCCAGTGCCTTGTGTTTTTTCTCTATATCGCTTACAAAGAAGCTAGCGCTTTTCTTTGCTACTTCAAGCAGATCATGATCTCCTTTGCTTCTTTGCACAAGTATGGAAAGATCCCTTACAAGCTCTTCTGGAGCTTGTTCTTTCAAAATAACCTCGTTGAGCTTTAGAATAAGCTTGTTCTTCATCTCGAGCTGAAGCATCGCTAAGCCTTTGTCAGTTATAAAAAGCGTATTGTTCTTTCTTCTTATAAGACCCAACGCTTCTAAATCCTTTAATGTTCTGCTCAGCGCGGCTCTCGCAGAATTTATATTGGAATAATCACCTAAAATTCTTGCTAATAAAGCAGTATAGGTGATGCCGGGCTTCTGCTTTATAATTAACAGAAGCGAATTTCGCGACGCCATGTTAATATTATATAAAAAAGGAGTTTTAATGGTATTAGTTAAGCCAAAGTAACGCGTTTCATTCGCTTCCCCAAGCTGAATACCTGCTTAGCACCGCAAACACTGCAAACAGCCACAAATGTTGGCTTCTTATTTAGTTTCTTTCTCAAAGCCACCGCTTGGTATTTGCCTCCATAGCCAGCTATATTTGCTTCGTGCCTGCGGTTGCCTTTCGCTAATGTGCGCGCTCTCCCGCCCTTATATTCTTTTATAGTGTGCTCTGTATGTCTCTTGCATTTTTTGCAATAACGCTTTACTTTCTTCGGCATTTCCATTTAAAGCACCTTTAAAGAAGCAAAATAAGTATATGATTTGTTGGAAGGAAAGAATTAAAAAAGCTATTCAATTAATCTGGAAAGAGCCTGCTTTTCAAGTATCGCCAACTTAAGCGCTTCATCCTTTTTATAACCCTTGTACGCGTGCAACCAATCTATATTGTAAAGCGCTGCAAGCTTTTTCGTGTTGGGCTTTAATGCAAATTCTTTTTCTTTGAAGCCTGAATTTATTGCGCAGCTAAGCATCCTTTTTAATTTAGCTTTATTCTCTGAAGCAGCTACAAGGAAATATTGTTTATCCTTTCGCGCAACAATCTTCAAAGCCTCATTTATCTTCCTCGTGCCGTAAAGAAAAAGCAGGAATTCCAAAGAGAGGCTTTTTGCAATCGCTTTCTTTGAACGAAACTCTGCAAGCGCTTTTCCGATAGCGTTTATTATTTGAAGCTCGCTTACAATGGTGCTTGCCGGCACTATCGCAAATATGTCTTTCTTGGAAAACAAACATTTATTAATCATTGCTTCTATATCATTAATATTAGCGGTGCCTTTTTTTAGCGCAATATTTAAGCTCTTGGCATCGCGAACCATAATAAGCTTTTCTCTGCAAAGTTTTTAATCCTTAACAGGTGATCCTATGGCTGAATATCGCATGAAATCCAAAAGAAAGCCAAGTGGTGGCTTGAGGCATTCATTGCGAAGATGCAATAAAAAGCTTGCTTGGAAGGGGAATCCGCCTACACACACAAAGCTCGATAAGGAAGAAAAGCGCGAGGTTGTAAGAGCCAGAGGCGACAATATAAAGGTTAAGCTTAAGAAAGCCGCTAAGGCAGTAGTTTCTGCTGGTGGCAAAGCAATTGTCGCACCAATAAGAACGATAATTGAGAATAGGGCAGATAGGCAGTTCGCAAGGCGCAATATAATAACTAAGGGCGCGGTAATAGAGGTTGAACTTAAAGGCAAACAGGCAAAAGCAGTTGTAACTAGCAGGCCCAGTCAATGCGGAGTGGTGCAAGCAAAGCTGCTTGAAGAGGCAAAGTAGTTTTTTATCTCATTTTCGCCTGATTTTTTGAGATTTTTGAATGTACCGAAAGGTTTAAATATGAGAAAGGCAGCAGTTAATTATATAAAGGTATGCTTTTTTTCTGAACAAACTTGGAGAGGCTTGCTCTTTGCGTCCTAAATTTTAATTTGTAAGGAAGGTGGTTGTATGACTATAACTAAGTGCCCAGAATGTGGTTCTAAAAAGATTAGGAAGGATGAATCAAGAGGCGAGATAATCTGCCAGAAGTGCGGATTGGTGATTACAGAGGATATGGTTGACCTAGGTAAGGAATGGCGTTCCTTTGATTCAGATCAGTTTGAACAGCGCGCTCGCACGGGTTCACCAAAGAAGTACGTAAAGCTCAATAAAGGCTTAGTAACCATGATAGACCGCAAGGGCAGAGATTTGCGCGGCAATAAGCTTTCCAGTGCAGGCAAAGCGCAAATGTATAGGCTTATAAAGTGGCATAAAAGAGCTTCTGTAAGCTCTTCGATGGAGAGAAACCTCAGCATTGCTTTGACTGAAATGCGCAGAATTGCTAGCTACTTAAACATTCCAGAATCTTTGGTTGAGGCAGCAGCTTTGCTTTACAGAAAGACTGTGGAAAAAGGCCTTATTAGGGGCAGACTTATTGAGGCTGTAGTTGCTGCAATTCTCTATGCGGTATGCAGAACTTATCAGGTGCCAAGAACGCTCAACGAGATGGCTGAAGCTTCCGGGCTTACTAAGAAGGAGATTGGCAGAACATATAGATTCTTAGTAAGGGAGCTTAAGCTTGACGTGCCGCTTACAAACCCAATACACTACATCCCAAGGTTTGCTACTGAGCTTAATTTGAGTGGTGAAGTGCAGGAGAAAGGCCGCGAGATTATAGAAAAGGCAATAAAGAAGGGTCTTATAAGCGGTCGCGGCCCTACTGGCGTTGCTGCAGCAGCAGTGTATATTGCGAGCTTGCTTATGGGCGAGCGCAGAACTCAGAAAGAAGTGGCTAATGTTGCAGGCGTCACAGAGGTAACTATTCGTAACAGATACCGCGAACTGAAGAAGGAGCTCGGTATAGAGGTAGCAGCTTAAAGCTGCTATCTTTTTACTATTTTTGTTTTAACATTTGAGGGAGCCAAGTGAAAAAAAGAAGGTTTATTCCCTTGGTTTTTGATGTTATATCTCAAATAAGAAGAGGTAAACCTTTCTATGCAACGTTTTTTGTTACGAGACATTGTAATTCTAAATGCTTTTTTTGTAATGTTGTAAATAACCGTGCTAAAGATCTTTCTTTGGAAGAAATGAAGGCAATTATAGATAAACTGTACTCGCTTGGAATAAGAATTATAACCATTACTGGTGGCGAGCCACTTATTAGAGAAGATATTTTTGATATTTTAAAATATTTAGAAAGAAAAGGCATAGCTTACACTATAGTCTCAAATGGGACATTGTGGGACGAAGAAAAAGCATATGAAATTAAAAAAAGAGAACCGCTTTTCCTTTCTTTTAGTTTAGACACTCTAAATAGAAAAAAATACAAATCAATTCGTGGGATTGATGGTCTGCCACTAGTAAAAAAGAATATGCTCATGCTTGCCGAAATAGGACTTGGAAAGGGTTTTCTGAGTACTTTAACTACTGTTACAGATAAAAATATTAACGAAATTTTTAACATTATTGAATTTGACAGACAGATAGGCTGGAAATTTACTTGCGGCCCTGTTGCTAGTGGAGAAAATTTCCAATTTAGAAGTGATAATAAA
>JAFCEU010000058.1 GCA_017608995.1 Candidatus Iainarchaeum sp.
CACCAAAGCCGCCAGAACCAGCAGTTGTAGTAGCGGATGTAAAAGCGGAGGAGAAGGAGGTGCCAAGGGAAGCGAAATCCGCTGCTGAAAAGGCGCCTGCAGTTCCTGCAGCAAATATTGATGAATGTACTTCGCCGCTGTAATTTTCAAATACGATTTTCATCGCTTTTTCCACCTTATCAGCAACTCCAAGCGGAATTGCATACACAATATAT
This sequence comes from Candidatus Iainarchaeum sp., assembly GCA_017608995.1. Lineage (GTDB taxonomy): Archaea > Iainarchaeota > Iainarchaeia > Iainarchaeales > DTGL01 > DTGL01. The sequence goes on from JAFCEU010000058.1 coordinate 216, forward strand.
TTTTCCCACAATACGATTGCTTCGGGCGGAACATTCCTCAGGTTGCTAAAATCGCTCAGGAATTTCTTAAAGCGCTTCCATTTTATATAGTGCTCTGCACCTTTCTTTGTTCTGTTGGGCAGAGCGTTTGGAAAGATCAAATTCAGAATAAGCGCTACAATAACTATAACAAAAAATAATCTTGGAGCCATCATTAAAGAGAGTATTAAAAGAACCCCCGTGCCTATTAAAAATGGCAGGATGCCATTCTTCTTCGAAAAGAAGCCCTGGGCATCAACAAAATCTTTAACTGCGTCTTTCCATTCTTTCAAAAATGTTTGGGCCTTAAACCGATTAAACCTCAAATAAAACTCAAGCTCAGTAAGTGTAACCTCATTAGGAGTTTTGTCTCGCTCGGGAACGGAGAAAATGAAGAATTTTTTTGGCTTATATTGCGCCGCTTCTCTTAAGAGCCGTAGCAACAGGACTTCACTTTTTGGAAGTCCTGCTTCACTTGAATCAATTATATGGATCTTATAAGAGTCTTTTTTGCCAAACAGAGTATCTTCTTTTATTTTCTCAAGTTTCAATCTGCCCTTTAAGCATAAATGCAAAATCTCAGCGGGAAGCGATTTTGTAGTTGGCATTTTAAATAGAGGCCTCATAAGTGTCTCTACTGCAGCAGGACTATAATCATAAGGCGGCTCTCTTTCATAGATGGTCGGAATGTAAACACTTGGTTCCTTGCCGAAGAAAAACCAGACAAAGACGAATAAAAGAACCTCTGCAATTGCAAAAATAAGAGCAGTTATTAAATCCAGCGGCAATACTAAATCGGGAAAGAAAATAAATGGGAAAAAAGAAAACAACATCAATAACAAAAGCAAAAATAGGGAAACTGCCCCAGCAGCTTTATTCAATTTTTCTGAATGGGTCAGTCCTGCAAGTATTATTATGAAGAAAATTATTATAACTAAGAAAGACACTATAGAAATGATGGAAAAAGCAAGGAAAAATTCGTTGAAGAACTTTTGATCTGTTTCTCGCTTTACTTTCAAATTTTGCGCCCAGTTTTTTTCCTCCTCAATTATCTTTGGTAATCCACTACTGGACACTATTTGGGCACCTGCTGTATTTTTTAACAAATCCTTTGGAAATACAACCCTTAACTCAACCCACTGGTGAGCAGGAATATTAAATGCCTGGAAAAGAACCTTTTTGTTTTCAATTAAGCCAATCTTTCCATTTATTTCAGGGTGCCCCCATGTATAAACCTTATTTGCATCGTCAACCTTATCTGGAAGTTCAATGTAGCCGTATATCTCTTTCAAAGGAACGGACCAATCAGAACCCCAAACTTTCCAGTAGAATTCAGCAACATCATCATAAACTTTCAATGCTTTTAAGAGTTTATAGCGCAAAAGGAATGTTTTGCGTTCATTTGTAGCCGAATAGTGCCAAGTGTATTTTTTTCTGCCAGATTCGTAGCTTTTATCTACTGAGAGCTTTACTTCCTTGCCTGAGCTTATATCATACACTTCAAAAGATTGAATCTCGTAAGAGCCAGCTGGAAATGTTCTGTATGCATAAGAAAAAGAACCGCTAAAATTGAAAGTTATGCGCTCTTCAACAGTAACTGAAGAATCTTGCTGTATTTTATAATAAAGTTCTGCCTTTTCTAGCGAATAGCTCTTCGCAAACGCGAACGTGGAAATGAGCAAAAGCAAAAATAATACATAGGCATTTTCTTTTCGCATTATGAAAAAAGGTTCTTTGCATTTAAAAATTTGTTGTTTCTAACTTTTTTGGATGAAGATATTGCCAATAGCATTTGACTCTATGGGCACAAGGAGCATGTGCACTTTTGTAAAAACAAGGGATGTTAAAATTCTTATAGACCCTGGCGTTGCTTTGGGCCCGAGTCGTTATGGCTTGCCGCCACATCCAATTGAAATACAGCAGCGCAAAGAACACTGGCAAGCGATAGTTGGGTATGCAATGCAAGCTGATGTGCTTATAGTAACGCATTACCACTATGACCACCATAGGCCTGATGAGAATTTAGAGATCTATGAAAATAAAGTGGTATTTGTAAAGCACCCTGAAGAAAATATAAATAAAAGCCAGAGGGAAAGAGCGGCCTATTTTTTGAGTAAGATTGAAAATATTGCAAAAAGCATTCAGTACGCAGATGGAAAAGAATTCTTATTTGGAAATACAAAGATAAAATTCTCGCAAGCAGTATTCCATGGAACCAATGCTAAGCTTGGCTATGTTACCGAGGTTTTAATCGATGATGGTTACAAACTAATTCACACAAGCGATGTTGAAGGGCCAAGTATAGCGGAGCAGGCGGAATTTATTCTGCAAAATAAACCAAACCTGGTGATTCTCGACGGCCCTCTTTCTTATATGCTTGGTTATAGATACAGTTACAAGAGCCTGCAGCTTGCAGTAGAGAATATGATTAAAATTGTGAATACGGATTCCCTCGAAGCACTTATTGTTGATCACCATTTTTTAAGAGATTTAAAATGGAAGCAAAGAATCGCTAGCGTTTTTGATGCTGCAAACAGAAAAGGGGTTAAGGTTTTAACTGCCGCGGAGTTTGCAGGCAAACCAGTAAAAATGCTTGAAGCACACAGAAAGGAGCTTTATTCAATTTCATAGTAATAAATGCTCCAAGTTATTCTCTTTTTTGGTTCAACTTTAAGAAGATGTCGGAAGCAGTTTCTATCTGGCGTCACTCCAGTAAGGGCAGAAACACTTATCGCAAAGCGACCTTTAACATTCCTGCAATCCATATTCCACTTAAAATCCATAAACATATCTGGAAAAGGCCAGCCAAAATATATGAGCACCGGGCGCTTCCAATTCTGTTCCTTAGCGAACTCCTCAAAATAAAAGAAGTCCTGGCCCCAGTCGATATTGGAATCTGTCAGGTATTTTGGCCCATTGGCAGGGCCGCCCACAAGTTCGTTGAAATATTCCAAATAATGGGGATATATGCTAAGAGAAGCGAATGCATGCCATACAAGCAGAATTGAAAATAGTGCAAATAAAAACCTGTTTTTACAGATTGCACCAAGTTTAGAAGAAAGGGTGCCAGCAACAAAAACGAATAGAAAAGGAAAAGCTGGTAGAACGTAGCGCAAGCCCAGATAAAATTTGCTGAATAAAGAAATGATTAGGAAAAATAAAAGCGCGGGTATTAAAATGCTGAAAAGCTCGCTACTTGGTTTTTTGGCGAAGAAATAGAATGCTAAAGCAAGCAGAATGAGAAGAGGCAAGGTTGTTTTGATTAAGAAAGCCACTAAAAAATATTCCGGAATGTATTTACGGAACTCTCCAAACAGATAGCCCTCTCTTCCGCCCTGCACCCACCCTTTTATAAAATTAAAACCTTCATACATCCGGGTGGGAATAAAGGAGCAATAATTCTGCTTATAACCTTCAAAAGCGTACAAAAAGTTTGCTAAAAATACTGGGACTAAAATGAGAACTGAAAAAATGAAAGCGTAGTAAAACAAAATGCTTCGCTGTTTGAAAATGCTTGCTCTATTTTTGTCCAAGATTTTGTGTTGGAAAATAATGAACAAAAAAAGCAGCGGGAAAAAGAGCAACGCAACGTACTTAGTAAGTACTGCAAGCGAGATTGAAATTGCTGAAGCTAATAAAAATATTGATTTTGCTGAGCGCGCAAACTTCCAGAAGAAGTAAAAGCTTGCGAAAACGAAAAGCGCTAACGGCATATCAAGCGTTGCAAGCCTTGAATGCGCAATGACATTTGGCTCAAAACAAAAAAGGAACAAGGCAAGCAAAGCTGCCTTACTGCCAAAAAGTTCGCGAGTCCATAAGAAAATGAGCAAGCCGAGGAATAAGGAAAGCAACATTGCAACTAACCGTGAGGAAAAAACTATTGAGCTAAAGCTTTGCAGATTTGTTTTATAGAAATCTGCTGCAAATCCGTAGTTAGCACTAACATCTATGCGGCTTTCCATTTTCTTCCAGTTTTCATTTCCTGCAGGAAGCTCCGGGTTTAGAAGCAAAAGAGGTGCACCATACAGCATCTTCGCGAATATTGGATGCTCGGGATTCATTCTAAAATCCAAGGTTTTTAGGTAGGAGTAACCAGAAACGATGTAAAGCGATTCATCAACTGTTAGAAACTTTTTTGTTATAGAAGTGGAGCA
>JAFCEU010000059.1 GCA_017608995.1 Candidatus Iainarchaeum sp.
ACAGACTTTTTGCGCCCAATAAATGCCCTGCCGAACTCATCCTCAAGAAAGCTAAGCTTTGGCAGTACCGCTTCGCTACCTTCAGCTACTACTACTCTGCCCATTTTTGGTTTGTCTTCTTTTCCAACCTTCCCTGCTTTCCCATCTTTGCTACCTTCGACACCTTCTTTAATTTTAACCTCTACATGCTCTGCTTTTCCCACTTCTTGCTCTTCTTTTTGCCCCACAATCTCTTTTTCAGGTTCCTTTGCCTCAACAACGCTTTTTTCCTTAGCTGTGCTCTTTTTAGTGCGCTTCGCTTTTTCCGCTTTGCTCTTCTTGCGCACCTCCTTTTCTCTATGCGGCTTTTCCGCTTGTTCTGTTTTTTTTCTGAAGTATCACTAACTTCTTCGCTTTCACTAGCCTGTTCAGCATATATGCTCTTTTCAGCTTCTTCATCTTGGCTCTTTAAATCTCCACTTCCCCCTGCTTTTTCTGCTTCCTTATTTAGCTTTTCTTCTTCTTTCTTCGCGAGCTCCCTCAATCTTTTCCTTGCTTCCTTTAGTTCCTCATCTAAGCCAAACACTTCCTCAAATAGATCCCTGTCTTCTTCAGCAGGCATTCTTTCAACTGCTTTTTTTTCAGCCATCACACTCACTAATTAAATATTACTTATATTAGGAATCAGGTATATTAAATTATTTTCGATTTAGCAAGCTGCTGGGTTCTTGGGATTATTTATTTTGGTAGAAGCCCTGTTGCTTTGCCAGATCCCTTTATTGGTGTTATATCTTTTGCCCTCCAGTCTCTCATTATATCTGCTATGGTTTCTTTTTGTGCAAAGTTTTTTTGTATGTATTCAGCCTCTTCCCTTGTAAGTTTTCTGAAACCTCGAAGATTTGCAAAACCCTTGCTGTGCGGGTTCTGCAATATTGTTGTAAACCATTTTTTTGCCCCAAGTTTTGATATTTCAACAAGTCTTAAAGAGTCTAAAAATAAGCCGAAGCCCTTGCCTTTTATCCAGCTTGGTGCAAGACCAACTGAGTTAAGCGAGCCTTGCTGTCCATGCCTGCGGTCGCTATTTAACCATCTAAAATTACTCATTATCACTGCTCCATGCTTAGGCAGATATGCGGCATCTGCAAATGCGAACTTCATTGGTAATAGAAAACCATCCTCTCTTGGAATGCCCTGATATGCATTGAAGCGTACTTTTGTTTGTCCTTTGTATACTTCAATTTTTTTACTTACTATTATACATCTGTTGCTCCCATCCGTTGCTCTAAAAGCAAACAATGGCTTTTCGTATATATCTATAGGCACTCTTGCTATGTAGCCGTCTTTAGCTTTCAGTTCAATTAACGGTCCGTGGCGCTCAAAGCTCAGCGGTTCGAATCCCTCTGCTTTTATTTTGCCGCGAATTCTGTACCATTTACGAGCCTTTTCATAATACTTCCTGTGCGCTGCTCCGCTGTTCCTTTTTGTTTTTTGGCGAGCCCTGATCCTTTTCATTGCCATACTGTAAAAAAGAGGCAGTTTATTAAATAATCTTACGTTTAGAGATTGCTGCCTTTATTTAACCTAAAAAGTGGCTATTTTTGCCGGTATTACTCGATTGAGAAGTATAGCCTAACCGCAGGTTTTAATAAAGCAAGCGTCGCAGAAAATGATCTGTAGCAAGCACTATGCTGCTATCTCAAAAGCCTTGGGTTATTTTTATAAAAACTTGTAGAATCACTATTCCTTATGGGCTGCATATTCTGCAAAATTGCTAAAGGAGAGATTCCTTCTGCTAAGATATGGGAAAGCGAAGAGTATATCGCAATTTTAGACATAAACCCAAATACAAAAGGCGCAGCCTTAGTGATGCCAAAGAGGCACCACGCTTCTTATGTATTTGATATGGCTTCAGAGGATTATGCCAAGCTGCTAAACGCCGCAAAGCAAGCCGCAAAGGTCCTTGAAAAAGGTCTTAATGTGCAAAGAGTGGCAATGGTGATGGAAGGCACAGGCATAGATCATGCGCACATAAAGCTCTACCCTTTGCACGGAGTATCTAAGGATGCTAGCGGCATAGAAGCTGAGCAAAGAGCATTCTTTGAAAAGTATCCCGGCTATGTAACCACGTTGCTAGGTCCGCAAGCCGATTTTAATGAGCTAAAAAAGCTTGCAGAAGAGATAAGGAAAAGAGCAGGTGCAGAATAGCGACGCTATCAAAACTTTTTAAATTACCTTTGAGTAAAATACAAGTTCAGGAAATTAAAGATGATTGTTATAAAGACATTGCTGTTAATATAGGCTATCCATTCCTCTGTGACAATATTCAGGACGAGACAAAAAGGGAATTTTGCCTTAAGTATTCATCCTAAAAGGTTTTGTAACTGTTTTTAATTTTCTTGGTTTAATTATTAATTAGTTAGGGCCGGTAGCTCAATGGAAGAGCGCTGCCTTCGCACGGCAGAGGCTCCGGGTTCAAGTCCCGGCCGGTCCATCTCACATAAGGAAGCCAAACACTTTTAACTTCTTTCATTTCTATCTATATAGGGGCAGGATGGTTATAATATACAAGAAAGGGAGCAATTTTCAGCTTTCCCTGCTTGATTCAAATGCTGCAAAGCTTGGCTTGAAGCCGCAGGCTGAGTACGAACTTATTGAGATAACTAAGGGCGTGTTTGCACTTGTTGAGAGAAAAAGTATAGATACAAAGTTTAAGGCAATCGATGAAAAGATATTCTCACTCTTGAAGCGAAAGAAGCTCGCTGAGCGAGTGGAAGGCAAATTTGAAAAGTTTTTGAACAGCGCTGAATTAAAAAGGTTCCAAGAGCTCATAAAACAGGGCCGCATAATTCCATTTAAGCTCTCGGAAAAGTACAAGAAAGCAGTTTATAAGACACCTGAAGAAATAAAGGAGCTTGAGGAAAAAGAGCGGGCTGAAAAAGTGCAAACACAAAAACAGCAGTTAGCAAAGCCATATCTTCTGCAACCAATGCAGAGGGCGAGCATTGCGGAGCCAGCAAGCGCCCATCTAAAGCCAGTTGTACTACCTCGCTTTGACCAAGCAAAGCAGTTCGAGAAGCATGATTATGCGATAATAAAGGATGAAGTTGCCGCGAAGGAGCTATCTTCGCGCTTGAGCTCTGAAATAAAACGCAAGGAAGTCCTTGGCCTAAGAACCTTTGATGGAGAGTACTGTGTTATAAAAAAAGACCTTTATGATAAATACGCGCCGGTGATACTCAAATATATTAAGGATAATTCTCCGATCAATGCAAATAGAATCGCCTTGGATTTGCGCATTGATAAATCTCTTGTAAAAATCATTTGTGAGCTCCTTCGCGAAAAAGGCGAAATTTTAGAGCGGCGCAGGGAACTCTATGAATATGTTAAGTAGGTGCTTTTATGCACGTCCTGATACCTATCCTAACAAAGCTCGAAGCTGATGAGGAATTCTTGGAGAAAGCAACAAAGGGTATGCGAAAAGCAACAGTGCTGATTGTTATCGATGCTTCCTTACAAGAAACGTTTGGTATTGCTGCTAGTTCGCTTGTCCAAGCGCAGCAGATAGCTGAGCAAATAAAAGCGAAGCTTGGCAAGAAGCGCAAATCCTGCGAGGTATTGCTTGAATGGGGCTCTACACCAGAAACAATTGATAGAATAGCCAGGCTGAGAGCTGTAAGCAAGATTGCTCTTATAAAGGATAAAAACTCGTTCTTTAGACAGATTGTTAAAAAGCTTTCTAAAAGTTCAGCGTATGAGCTCGAAATAGTTGCGCTTTCTGCCTAAAAACACTTGCATTTCTGTGCAAATGTTTTAAAACTTTACTAATCTATATTTGCATGGTGATACAAATGTTAGATTTTGATGGCTTTGGTCCAGAGAAAGTTCTCATTGTGCACAATCCAAAGATTGGTTTGAGGGGTTTTGTTGTAATCGATAATACTGCTTTAGGCCCTGGGAAGGGCGGAATAAGATTAACGAAAACTGTTACTGTGGGAGAAGTCGCAAAGCTTGCAAGAACTATGACCTGGAAAAACGCGTTAGCAGATATTCCCTTCGGTGGAGCCAAAGCAGGCATTGTTGCCGATGCTGATGTGCCATCTAAAGAAAGGAAGGCTGAATTGGTGCAGGCGTTTGCTTATGCAATAAAACCACTTGTTCCAGAGCACTATATAGCAGGCCCTGATATGAATATTACACAGGAAGAGATGCGTATATTTGCAGAAACTATAGGCGACGATAAAGCATGTACTGGAAAGCCGAAAGAGCTTGGCGGCTTACCGCACGAATTAGGAAGCACAGGCTTTGGCGTATTCCACGCAACTGGCGTTGCAGTTGATTTTTTAGAGATGGGTTTAAACAACGCAAAGGTTGCAATAGAAGGTTTTGGAAATGTTGGAAGCTTTGCTGGAAAGTTTCTTAGCGAAGCTGGCGCTAAGCTTGTTGGAGTCTCAGATATAAAAGGGCTTGTTTATAATGAAAACGGACTTGACTATGAAAAGCTTATTGAAGCTCGTGATGAGAAGGGGTCAGTAATAGCTTACAATGGTGAAAAGCAGATTCTGCCAAATCACGATATAATAAAGCTTGAGGTGGATATTTTGATTACTGCAGCAATT
>JAFCEU010000060.1 GCA_017608995.1 Candidatus Iainarchaeum sp.
ACTGCTGCCCTGTGATGCGATGTCGAGCTCGGGACAGAGAGCAACGTATTCATTTCCCTCTTTTGTTATTATCGCGGAAAGCTTCAAAACAGTTTTAGTTTTCGAAACCATATTATCACTATAAAACATTTAGTAAAAAGGATTTAAAAAGGATTCAGCAGGCAAATAAGGCTTTATCCCTATTTAACTCCTTCTTTCTGGTTCAAAGGTGCTGAGCTTATTATGGCGTCCCAATGCTTTTTGTTGTTTATGCAACCAGGGTCAGGCTTTAGATAGTTGCCAAAGTAGTTATAAGCTCTTGCTCTGCAACCCCCACAATAGTAGCGGTATCTACAGCTACCACAACTCTCTAATATATCCTTATTTCTCAGATCTTCAAAAACGCTGTTGCGGAGCCAAAGCTCTTCCAAGTCGTTTTCCCTTATGTTTCCAACCTTCAACGGAAAGAAAACACAAGGTTGAATATCGCCATTGGCACGCATACTCATATAAAACCTTCCAGCACCGCAGCCGCCGATAAATTCTGCAAGCTTCCTCAACCTTTCACCGGCATCAACATTGCAAAAGTGAGTTGGAATAAATTCAGCACCACATTGCAATGCGATCCTTGCAAACTGCGGAGCTGTGGAAAGCAAATTTATATTTGAGGTTTTATTTCTTTCATACAGCATTTTGAGCAGTTCTTCCCTTTGCTCAGGGGAAATATCTGCATTAACTATTTCTCTGCCTCTGCCAGTTGGAACAAAATTATAATGCATAAACCAATTGACGCCAAGCCTCTCACATAGATCGATAACAGCAGGCACATCCTGATAGTTGTACTTCGTTACGGTCATTGAAACATTCACAAAGAGAGCTTCCTTAACACAGTTCCTTATCCCTTCAACAGCCCTGTCATAGCAGCCTTTGATTCCTCTAAAATTTTCATGTGTTTCCTTTGTTCCATCAAGGCTTATTTGCACATAGTTAACACCATTCTCTTTCATCTTTTTTGCCATATCTTCTGTTATAAGCGTTCCATTCGTTGCTATCGCAACGTAAATCCCTTTGCTTGCAGCATAGCGTGTAAGCTTGAAGATATCCTTTCTTACTAGGGGTTCGCCCCCAGAAAATGCTATTATTGCCACTCCAAGTTTATCGAATTTATCTATCGCGTCTAAAGCTTCTTCAGTTGTTAATTCGTCATGTAAAGGCTTTCCTGCTGTTGCATAGCAGTGCTTGCATTTGAGATTGCATGCATAGGTCACATCCCAGACCACAAGAAAAGGTGCTCCTGGCACAAAGGGTTTTCTCACACCAAAGTATGCAAGCCCCTTTATAACACTTGCTAGGCCTTTACGCCAGTAAGCATCCTTGAACTTTTCTTTCATTTCATCCATGGTCACATTAAATGCCTTGGCACCATTTTGCAGAACAGGCTCAATTATTTTCTCAGCAGACTTGCACTTCAAACATGCATTTTCTCTTGCACCAACAAAAAGCTCTAGTGCGACTTCCAGCCTGCTCTCCCCGCACTTTTTACAGTAAGCAGTTAAGCTCTGCAACGCCTTCTTTGAAATGGAGCTGTTTATAAAATGCATGAAGAGCGAGAGAGTGTCAGGCATGAAAGCGCCCCCTCAAAACACCAAAACCAATGACCACAGAGCTATCATACCAAGCATCAGAATATGTGGTGTGTAAAAATATGTAATCTTTCGCATGGTTTTTATCTTTGTCTGCTTTGGCACTATTATATGCAGGGCAGAGATAAGACCCAAAAACATAGGGCAGATTATTAAAAAATATGGAATCTCACCAATGAGGCAGGATATGGAAAACAAAAAGAGTCCTGTAATAGCACTGAGATTCAAAACTTTGAAAACATAGGGTTTTTTTGCTATTGATTGTTTTGGTATAAATCCGTTGTCTAGCAATTTGTAGTTAATGTATGCAGCGGTGTAGATTAAAAATAAGCCCAGCATTAGGATCCGGGGGATTTCTGCAAAAGGCTTGAATAAAGCCCAAGCAGCACTAAACCTAACCATATGGTTTAGCGGGCCACAGAACAAGAAGTCAAATTTGCTTTCTTTCAACCTTATTGGCGGTGTAGAATAAACTATCTGCAGAGCTATCAATATAAATCCAAGTATAAGATGCAAATATGAGATTTGAAGCGTTAAAAACAGCCCTGTCGAAATCAAAAATAAACATAACACAAAGGCTTCTTTCTTGTTTACCCTGCCTGACGCTATGGGTCTGCTATTTTTAAAAGGATTTTTTCTATCGAAGTCAGCATCGTTTATATCATTCAAAACGTAAAGACCGGAAGCAATCGCTGTGAAGCCTATGCAAAGAATAACAAATTGTTGAATGGTCGCATATGAAAAGTTGCCCTGCATAAAAAATGCTATTACTGCACCGGCAGAAAGTGTGAAAAGAGTCACAGGCCATGCGCCGGGCCTTGCAAGTGTTACAAAATCCTTGAGTTTGTTTAAATAAGCTTGCGTCGTCTCTCACCCATTTTGGTAGACTAGATTAAACAACAGGTGTTTGGTAAGATGCTTTTTTGTTCTGGTATAAACATCATGCGTTTTTAAAACCTTAGTAAGCTGCTTTACAGTGAGGGCCTTTTTTGTTTTAATAAGCCACAAGAAAAAGTTTGATAGGATAACAGCCTTTTTATATTCATTTATTATCTTTTCCAGTTTCTCCTTGGTGTGTTCGTTACCTGCCTCTTTCGCTTTGGAAAGCAGTTCTATTACTGGCTCAACGCTTAGCTGCACGAAGTTACTCAGGATTTTCTCAAACGCCTCAAGGAATGAAGAGGTTGCCCCATAGAGGCGTTCTTTCCCTCTCCTGCCTACAACGCTTATTAGGCCCATTTTCTCCAAAAACGCCAGGCTTGGACTTACCAAACTTAGGCTGTAACTGCATTCTCTGGCGATTTCTTTTTGGGACAACGGCAAACCTTCAAATAAGAGCAAACCCCAGATTCTACCAACAGGTTCGCCAAGGCCCCATTGTTTGCCAATCCTACTCATCATCCTCATGAATTCTTGCTTGGTTTTTCCCATACTGTCCATCATTTTCACCAATCGCCAAGATTCTAAGACTTAAACCAGGACTTTATTTTTTCCCACAAACTCTTGAGCCAATCAAGCATAGTCTCCACCACCTTTCTCAAATTTCAGTTTTTTGTGAATTTTAAAAAATTTATTCCGCGAAATGTTTAAAAGGGCATTCCTTCAGGGTCGGTTTAAAATATCTAAAAACCCTCAGAAAACGTTAGGTGCAATATTGCTCAGTACCTCTGGTTAAGACACTTTTACATTAGAAAAATCTGAGATTTTCTTGCCTTTAATTATTTGAACGGTTTCTCTCCAATAATTGGTTAAAATCCTCTTTTCTTCCCCCTCATAAATTTTCAATACTCTGTATTTTCCAGAAGTTCTGCCATCACTATTTTTAAATTATACAATTATTATTTTTGCAACAGGCTCCCAGTTTTGATTAATCAGATCTATAGGAATATTTACAGGATATACTCTGTATTCATCCTTTGAAAATTCATAAATTTCGCCCACTTTTAGAACTTTCTCATCCAATCCATTCTCCGGTTTCAGTTTTAATGCCCAGTTAAATTCTGTTTTGAAACCCATATTTATGTGATAATTAATAAAGGTTATATAGATTTCCGTTTGCCGAAACTGCCAGCTCCAAATTTTTGGCTGGGCTAAGCCATAAACTTTTGGGCTTTTCAGAAGCTTAAACTCAAGCGCAGATAGAGGAATCTGACTCCCACCGAAGGCGATTCCTCATAAACGGAATGGCAGTCCACAACTTGGCTGCTGCACAGCCCTCTTTTCATATTTGGGGTTTGTATTTTTGAAACAGAACCGAAGATATAAGAAAGAAAATGAAGCACATAACCAAGAAAGAGTGAAAAAATAGGCTATAACAATGTGGAAACTTTTTTTGTGCAATTTTTTTATTTTAAAAACGCATCTGCATACATTTAAAATTATTCAATATATTATTATTTTGCCGGTGCTTGTGATGGATACTAGCAGAAAGATTGTGCTTGAAACTGCCAAAAAGATACGAAAGCTTGAGATTCAGGGCTCGAGCAAAGTAAGGAAAGCCGTAGTGAACGCTCTGCGTGCGAGCGTTGAAAGGAGCAGAGCAAAGAATGCTGAAGAGGTGCGAGAAGAGCTAAAGAAAAACATGCTGCTGCTAGCTAATGCAAGGCCTACAGAGCCGGAAACAAGGACTGCTTTGCGTATTATTCTGCGAGCGGCTCACAAGCATTTATCAT
>JAFCEU010000061.1 GCA_017608995.1 Candidatus Iainarchaeum sp.
CCAAGCAATGGTCTGCGCTTTACTTTGAAATGTTTTCGCACGCCTTTAATGCCAAAAGCAGGCCCCTTGAATGTATTGCAGAAACTTTCAGGCATCTCAACATCAAACCAGCGCAAATTCTTTACATCCTTCATTCCATAAATATTACCACCTAAGCTCGAAAGAATCTGCACAATGCTGCCTTTCTCAAAGAGCGCTTGCGGGTAAGCGATTTTCGCAAAGTGCTTTTTTTCACTCCAGTAGAATATTTTTGGTGCAAGTTTCTTCGCTTGCTTAGTCATTGTGCGCAAAGAAGTCCATGTGCCTATGCTTGACTCCTTTGCAACAGATTCAAGCACCTCGCTGAATTTTATACCAGAAGCAGGCTCCACATAAAAGCTCGCAACTACCTCTTTTTTTGGTTTATACCCTTTCCTAAGAAGCTTCATACAAACACCTTCCCAAATCAATAACAATTAATAACCCATAGCTATTTATTTTTTGCCACTATTTAATTATTAATTCCATTTTAATTCAAAATAAATTTCTTTTTTAATCTGAGAGGTGCAACGCTATGAAAAAGATGCTTATTTTGCTTTCAGGAACACCGGGCTCTGGAAAGAGCACCCTTACAGAAAAGCTTGCTGAAGAATTCAACCTTAAGCGAATATTTGCTAGCGGTATTATGAGGCAGATTAAAGAGGAAGCAAAGCTAGATATTGAAAAGGCTGAGAAAGGCACAGGCTTCTGGGAATCCAAACTCGGCAAAAAACTAACTGAGGAAAGACTTAAGGATTCCTATTACGATTTAGAGCTTGACAAGCGCTTGCTCGAGATAGCTGAGAAAGAAGAAAGAGCAATATTCGATAGCAGAATGATGGCATGGCTTTATAAGGGCAAGCACGCGTTTCGCATATGGCTGGATGCTAGCGAAGATGTTCGGGCAGAACGCATAGCTAAGCGCGATCGCTTGGCTGTTGAAGAAGTAAAAAAGGCGATGCGCGAACGCTTTGAAGCAGACGCTCGCATATACAAAAAACTTTACAATGTCGATATAAGGAATGACCGCTCTCCCTTTGATTTGGTGCTAAAAACAGACAACCTAAACGAACAAGAGGTATTTGAAATCGTTTCGTTGATAATAAGGCGATTTTTTGATATTGAGAAGCAACCTTTAAAAACTAAATCTTTATAAAAAGTAGGCGAAATTTATTAATACTATGGATATAGAAAGAAGATTCCATCTAATAACGCGGAACACTGAGGAGATTCTCACAGAGAGTGATTTAAGGCTATTTTTGGAAACTGGCGTAAAGCTCAAGCACTATATCGGTTTTGAAATCTCAGGCAAGATGCATTTGGGCACAGGCTTAATGACAATGGCAAAGGTGAAAGATTTTATCGATGCTCGCGTGGATGTTTCCATATTTTTGGCGGATTGGCACACTTGGATAAACAACAAGCTCGGCGGCGATAGGGAAGTAATAAAGAGAGTTGCGGTAGGCTACTTTAAAGAAGGGTTCAAAGCAAGCCTGAAATGCTTAGGTGCTGATCCAAAAAAATTGAAATTCGTTCTAGGTTCTGAGTTATACCACAATAACGATGAATACTGGGCAACAGTTATAGAGGTAAGCAAACACACCACGCTTGCTAGAATAAAGAGAAGCATAACGATATTGGGCCGAAAAGAGGGCGAAGCAGTAAGCTTCGCTATGCTGATGTATCCGCCGATGCAGGTTGCCGATATCTTCTTCCAAGGGATAACATTGCCACATGCTGGTTTAGACCAAAGGAAAGCACAGGTGATTGCTCGCGAGGTTGCTCTAAAATTAAATATATCTCCACTTAGAGATGAAAAAGGGAATAAAATAAAGCCGGTTGCTGTGCATCATCACCTTCTTTTAGGCCTTAGCAAGCCGCCGATGTGGCCAGTGCCAAAGGATAAATTGCAGGAAATGTGGTCCGCTATGAAGATGAGCAAATCAAAGCCAGATAGCTGCGTGTTCATTCACGATTCTGAAAGCGAAATAAGACGAAAGCTGAATAATGCATTCTGCCCTGCAGGCGAAACCGAATTTAACCCTGTATTGGATTGGGCAAAGTATTTAATTTTTAGAGATGAAAAATCTGAGCTGCACATTGAGAGGCCTGAAAAGTTTGGTGGTGATATAACCTATTACTCGTATGCGGAGCTGGAGAGGGACTTTATTGAAAAGAAACTTCATCCCTTGGATTTGAAGAAAGCGGTTGCAGAAGAGCTAATAAAATTGCTTGAACCCGCCAGAAAACACTTCAAAAAACCAAAGAATAAAGCAGTGCTGGAAGAGCTTGAAGCCCTTAGCATAACAAGGTAGCGTAATGCTATTTTATCAAAAGCCACTGCACTTCATAAGGCCTAAGCTCAAGCTTTCTGTCTGAAAGTTTAATCTCTTTCTTCTGAACAATATTATGAGCACTTTCCTTTGCAAGCTCTGCAGGCAATGAGATACTAACTTCATCTTTGGAAAGATTATGCAAAGCTAAAATTCTTTCCTTATTATCACAGGAAGTTCTTAAAAGCGCAAACACTTTGTTGCTTAAAAAAAGAACCTCTTGCTTTGCATTCGGATGAAATGCTCTGTGCTGTGCTCTCGCTTTAATCAGCTTTAATAAGTTCCAGAAAACGCGAGCTTCCTTAGAGTCTCTATCCTTTAATTTTTCCTCTAATGCAATAATATCCAGATTCTTTCTATTAATATCTCTAACAATTCCGCTTCTCTTCATTCCTTCTAAATCATTCTCTATTCCAAACAGGCTTATATAGTAAATTCCCGGTACGCCTTTCAATGCCAGTGCAATCGCTCTAGAGCATAAAAAGCGCTGCACCTGCAGCTCTAAGCTATCAGAAGAATTGCCATTTAAAGCAGACCACCAAGTGATATTCATCTCATAAACGCTTCTTCTACCATTTCCATTTACCTTGTAAGAAAGCAGCCCAGCTCTTTTTTCAACTTCTTTAAACATCCTTTCAATTTCTTCTTGCGGCAATATTCCGCGAGCCCCTAAAACGCCAATACCATCGTGCGAATCCAAGAAGTTGAAGAAGGTTGTTGCGTTTGAGGGGCTTTTTAAAGAAGATGCCCATTTGCTCAAGTGGCTTGCATCGCTTTTCCAGAACGCATGCAAAACCAAAGGCGGCAAGGAAAAATTGTAAACAGCCTGTGCTTCGTTGTAGCCGTTTCCGAAGTAAGAGATGTTCTCTTCGTGAGGCACGTTTGTTTCGGTAATTAGAACGGCGGAGGGCTTTACCGTATCGAGAATGTCTCTAAATAACTGCACAATGGTGTGTGCCTGCGGTCTGTGAATGCAGTTGGTGCCTAATTCTTTCCATATATAAGCGATAGCATCTAAGCGAATTATTTGCGCGTTTTTCTCCAGCAGGAAAAGCAGAACCTTTATTATTTCAAGCAAAACCTCCGGATTTTTATAATTTAGATCCACCTGATCGGTAGTATTTCCAACGCTGAAAGTAGTCCAGACCAGCCTTTCACCACACTTTGTTTTAAATTTAGTTAATAAAGGCGTTGCCCTTGGCCTGAAGACCTTTTTTATTTCTTCTTCGGGAACATTCTCCTCTGAAAAGCTGATAAAATAATCCTTGTAGCGTGCCTCGCAATCAAGAAATCTTTTGAACCATTCATTTTGTGTAGAAACATGGTTCAGCAATAAATCAACCATTAGCCTGAATTTATTGCCAAGCAATTCAATATCCTGCCAGGTGCCAAATTCTTCCTTTACCTGATAGAAATCAATTACTGAAAATCCGCGATCAGAGGAGTATGGAAAAAAAGGCAGTATATGCACGCCGTTTATTGTGCCTGCAAGATATTTTTGCAGAAAATAGTTTAATGTTTTTAGTGGTTTTTCGCCTTCACGATAAAAAGAATCCGCATAGGTTATTAGTACTGAATCCTTTTCAGTGAATCTTTCCTCTGGTTTTACTTCTGTTGCTTCGCACTTATAAGAAGCTAAGAACTCATTCAGCATTTTTTCAAGTTTTAACCAAACCTTTTTTCCTTTATTTTCACCATAAAGATAGCAGAGCTTTCCTATAATTTTCCCCCTTGCGCTTGCTGTAATTTCCTTCATCAAGATCCTCTTTCGCAAATAGCGGTGTCTATAAGTAGAATCGGAAAAAATTTATTAGTTAACGTTTCTCATTGCGCTGTCCAAAGAAAAAGAGAAAATAATTTAGCTAAATCTCCTCGAATAATAGTAGCTAGAATAACTGCTTCCATTACCAGCATACCTATAGCTTCCAGACCTATTGCTCTAGCGCTTGTTCCACTATATGGTTTATAATAGGAGTATCTATTGTAATAGCTATATCTTGAATAAGTTGGATAGGTTTTAGTGTAGGTTTTGTATGTGTAAGTGGTGCTTGGTCTGTAGTAGGTGCTTCTGTAATAGCTACTGTTTGGAGTGTAATTGCTTTTAGAGTAGTTACTAGCGTTGTAATATGTGTTC
>JAFCEU010000062.1 GCA_017608995.1 Candidatus Iainarchaeum sp.
TTCGGGCCCTAACATTTGCTTTTTCTTTGGAAAGCATCTCTTCAACAGCAGGCGCTAAAAAGCTACTTTTCTTTTTGCCTGCTTTTCTCCTAATAAAACGACCTTTTGGCATTCCTTCACCTCTTAGAGTTGTATGTATATGGTAGCGGAAGGGCTATTTAAAGGTTTTGTAAATAAAAATGTTTATTTATTATTTTTGTGATTTGCATGCATGAATGGTCTTTGGCGCAGGCGGTAATAAATGGTGCTTTGGAATACGCAGAAAAGCATGGGTTAAAGCGAGCTATTAAAATCAGTATTAGAAAAGCATGGGTTAAAGCGAGCTATTAAAATCAGTATTATGTTAGGCGAGCTGCAGCAGATAGATGTGCCGGCATTCAAACTTGCTTTGAAAGAGCTAATAAAAGAGCAGCAAACATACAAAATAAAGTTTAAAATAAAAGAAGAGAAAGCAAAGCTGAGATGCAGAGCTTGCGGCTTTGAGTGGCTTTTTTCTAAAACAAAGGAAAAGCTTAGTGAGCAGGATTCTGAGCTAATACATTTTGTGCCTGAGGTGGCGCATGCATATATGCGCTGCCCAAAATGCAAAAGCCCGGATTTTGAAATTATTAAGGGCAGAGGCGTACAAATCGAATCTATTGAAGAAATAAGTGAATAACATGGACCCTAGGTTAAGCATAATAGATGAAAGGTTAAAAGAAGTGAAAAGAATAATTGCTGTTTCAGGATGCAAAGGCGGTATTGGAAAAAGCGTTATTTCCTGTGCGCTTGCATTACAGCTCTCAAAACTTGGTTATAAGGTTGGGTTACTGGATTTGGATTTTTTTGGCCCTTCGGACCATATGATTCTTGGTGCCAAACTTTCTTTTCCTGAAGAAGAAAAAGGAATTACAGCGCCAGAAGTCTGCGGCATAAAATTTATGTCAATTGTTTATTTTATCGAAAATAAGCCGGCGCCCTTTCGTGGCATAGATGTTTCTAATGCGATAATAGAACTGCTTGCTATTACGCTTTGGGGCAAGCTAGACTTTTTGGTCATCGATATGCCTCCAGGCATTGGAGATGCAACGCTTGATATAATAAGAGCGATAAAGAGAATAGAGTTTTTGCTTATCAGTACGCAATCAAAGATTGCTTGGGAAAGCGCAAAAAGAATGGCTGAGATGCTAAAAGAGTTAAATGTGCAGACAATAGGAATAATTGAAAATATGCGAAAAAGTAGCGATTCATTCATAGAAAAACAAGCAAAGCTTCTTGGTATAAGGTTTTTAGGCAGCATTGAGTTTGATGAAAAATTAGAGAATACGCTGGGGGACCTAAGCAACTTCGTCAAAACGAGATTTGCAAAACAGTTAAGAAAAATTATATCTATGGGAAAATTTAAATAAACAAAAAGCATAATATTTATGCCTTGGTGGTGGTTATGGTTGTCGAAAGCCTTATTATGCCTTTCATGAAAAAAGTAGATCTCGAAAAAAGAAAGAGTGAATTGAAAAAAGCAATCGGTGCATTAAGTAGGAAAAAGGATGAACCAAAGCTTAAAGAGCTAAGGCGAGAATTGAAAAAAATAGAAAAGGCTAAAGAAGTTTTGGAAAAACCTCTGCCGACTTTCTATTTTTGGTATTGTAACGAAAAGGCATCGAACTTAGCTGAATTTACAGAAGCAATACAAAGAGCACCTAATGAGTCATTAAACCATCATGCCGAGCACCATGATTTTTCAAACTGGCTAAGTAAGAGCGTTCCGCAAAGCTTTCTGGTTATGATCAAAGAAGCTGAAGAAAAGCGTAACGAAGAGCTTCGAAAAGCATTGTTGCATGCAATAGAAAAGTTTGCTAAGAAAAAACTTGGCATAAAGTAAGTGCTTTAGGCTAAACTCCTTCTGTTTGAACGCAAGTGGAAAATGACTCTAAAATGCCAAAAAACGCCAGTTTAGGGCAAAAAAGGCTATTTTTTAGGCATTATTTTAAATAAGTTTGCATCATTTTTTTAAGCAGAAATCCTGTTAAAATAAGCAAAGGAGGTAATTAAATGGAAGATTTGGTTGTTAAATCCAAAGTGAAGGAATATGTTAAAAGGAAAGATATAAGGGTTGCAGGCGACTTCTTCGAGGCACTCAATAAAGTGGTTCAGTGGAAGCTCGATAAGGCAATCGAAAGAGCAACCGCAAACGGCAGAAAGACAGTTAGAGGCTTTGACTTATAAAAGCCTCTTTCCTTCTCCTTTTTCTTTCTTTTAATTAAAATTACTATGGTATGATGCGCTTTATTTCATAATAGTTTATATCATTTTCAGAATCAACAACTGCTTGTATTAGAACTGTGTTTATGTTACCACTCAAGCGAACCATTCTGCTAATCTCAGGCATAGAAAAGGTTTCGTCTTGACTACAAACATTTATCACCCATTGCGTATGTGCTTCACCAGGCTTTTTGCCTTTAGGATAAACGCGTAAATCAAAACCGAACTTATAACCTGTTTTAACTACATAGCCTTTCTCTCGCAAATCTTTGAATACTAGGTATTTTAAATAAAATCCTTTATCAGTTGCTTCTGCAAGTGCTAAGAGCTCTTTTGAAGTTAACTTTTTCCTTCCCTTTTTTATTTCTATCTTCCCTTTCTCGAGAAGGAAAAGTGCTTCTTTAAGATCTAAAACCAGAGTTTTTTCAATGCGCTCGCCAAAGCCTTTTTGGCTCAGCTGATCACGGAGCCTGCGATTGCTCACAATCACTTTGTCACCAATAAGCTGAGAATATTTTTCGGTTAGCTTTGCCATGAAAAACACCTAAAAGGTTGTTGGATTTTAATAGGTAATTTTAAATTAAAATAAGTGGCAAAATTATATTAAAAGTGATATTATGCAGGCGATAAACCCGTGGTCTTCAAAAGAAATAAAATATGAAAGAGCTTTCGCTGAGTTTGGCTTGAAGTCATTTCCAGAAAAGTGGAAAAAGGAACTAAACCATTACCTAGTCGAAAGAATGGTTATAGCACATAGAGATTTTGGAAAAGTGATGCAATGCATAAAGGAAGGAAAGCCTTTCATAAATATTACAGGTATAGCCTCAAGCGGCTCTTTGCATTTAGGGCATAAAGTAGTAATAGATATGTTCTTGCTTTTCAAATCCTTTGGCGCTAAGAACTATTTTTGCATAGCGGATATAGAGGGTTACACAAGCAGGCCTCAAACAAAAACAATGGAGCAAGCAAAAGAGATAGCAGTAAATAATCTTGCACATGTGCTTGCTTTTGGCCTGAGTAAAAAGGATGTTTATGTGCAGAGCAATTACAAAAATCGTTATTATGCGTTTGCCTTTGAGATAAGTAAGAAGATAACTCGCAATATGTTCGAAGCTACTTATGGGCACGTAGATTTGGGCAAGGTTAGTGCAGCATTGCTTCAGTATGCAGATATATTGCATGCTCAATTACCTGAGTTCGAAGGAAAGATGCCGAGCATTACGCCTATAGGCCTAGATCAGGATCCACATGCAAGGCTGACACGCGATGTTGTAAAACGCTTACCTTATGATTTGGAAATGCCGTCCTTTATTTACCTTAAGCATCAATCTGGTCTGCTTGAAGGTAGTAAAATGAGCAGTTCGGAGCCAGCAAGCGCAATCTTCCTTGATGATACCCCAGAGCAGATAAGAGAAAAGGTAAGCAATGCGTTTACTGGCGGTAGAGAAACCGCTAGCTTGCAAAGAAAGCTCGGTGGAAAGCCAGAGGTATGCAAAGTTTGCGAAATACTGCGTTTCCATTATCCCGATTCTGCAGAAGTGCTACGAATAATGGAAGAGTGCAGGAAAGGCAAGCGCTTGTGCGGCGAAACAAAGCAATTTGTAATTGAATTCTTAACAAAGTTTTTGAAGAAACATCAGCAGAAAGCAAAGAAGAAGGAAAAGCTTGCGAGAAAGATTGTCTATGGGAAATAGTTCGAGTATTCGCAAATAGCGAGCAAGTATTTAAGTTAATTAATTATCTCTACACCACTCGCATTTTTTGAGAACACGCTCGCGAGCGATTGCTAAGGCTGCTGCCCTTGTATGCAGAGTATCGCTAGCTCGCTCAATTACAAGCTTTGTGTTCTTTGTTATCTTTTCCTTAACAAGTTTGAACATTTCCCGCTTTGTGCCACCAATATATTCCACATAGCTTGAGATTACACCACCTGCGTTGGCTACAAAGTCAGGTATTATAAGTATGCCTCTCTGCGCGAGCATTTCTTCTACTTCCTGTGTCATTGGAATATTGCTCCCTTCAACTATTAGCTTTGCTTTTACTAAATTAACTTCATGTGCCTGTATTAGATTTGGAATTGCTGCAGTAATCAAAATATCCACCTCAAGCTTTATTATATCGTGATTTGGCAGAATCTGCTTTTCACCATTGTAAGCTATTACTGACCCCTTCTCATCACGAGCTTCAAT
>JAFCEU010000063.1 GCA_017608995.1 Candidatus Iainarchaeum sp.
GTATTATCGCTTTGGCCTATGTGCAAGCGCTTATGGTTTTATTTGCTCTGCGCAAGAAAGGCCTTAAGCCAGCGAGCTTCAACTTCATAAAGCTTATCCGCCTTATAATTATGGGTATTGCCGCTTCTTTAGCAGCATTATTTTATTCCTTTGACAAAACGTTTAGAATTGTACAATGGCTTTCTTTATTTGGTGGCATTGTGTCTATTTTGTTAATGATAACACTTTCGCCATTATTTGCCCTGCTGGCAGCACTTTTCTTACTAATTTATATTATAGTAGTAATCTATAACTTCTTGCGCCTCTTTGTTACCTACATTCTGAACCAACTTCCCTTGGAGCTTTTAAAATATACTGTTTTGCCCACGCTTTCATCTCAACCGATTTTAGCATTAATTATTCTCTTTCTGGTATCCATTCTTATTGCGCCAATCTTTGCAATATTCAACGCATTTTATAAAGTCGGGGTTTACACCGAGCTTTTAAGTTTAAAGAAGCAGAGTGCGACCGCCGGGATTTGAACCCGGGCCACCACCGTGGCAGGGTGGTATCCTAACCACTAGACTACGGTCGCTTTTTATTATATTTAAATAATCGCGGATTAGTTTTTATAAATTAACTTTGAAGTGGGCCCGGGCGGAATCGAACCGCCGACCCCCGCGTTGTAAGCGCGGTGCCATAACCACTAGGCCACGGGCCCATATGTTATTCTCCTCTCAAAAACTTTTAAAAAAGCGATAACAATAACATTTAAATACAGATAATCCCATTAACTATTTAGTTGCTTTTGTTGGTGGTCCTATGCAAAAAGAAAAGGTTTTCGTTGTAAGTGAAAAGAGCTTGAAGTTAGTGAGGCTTATAGGTTCGTTTATGGTTTTTGGTGCACTGATTCTTATTTTCCAGCAGGTTGCAATAATGTTTGATACATGGGATGGAATAAAGGAGTATCCCAAGTGCATGGCCGGTTACAGAGCATATATTTCAGATGATAACGCAGATCCTCTTATTGCACAACTGAAGTACAACAACTGTAACGATTACTTGTATAAAAAAACAAATATTGTGCTGGCTCCAGGCAATACATCATTAAGCGGCAAACAGCTTTTCTTAGTATTCATAAGGCCAGTGGTGGGAATTTTCTTCTGGGCAGTGGTCTTTTTCATAGGTATTCTACTCTACAACTGCAGGCGCCTTAGTTTTCTAATGGAAGAGTCAATCCACGAAAGAATAAAGAAGAGAAAAAAGTAGTCACTCTAATGCGAGTAATTTTATTTTCTCCGGCGGCTTACCCATTTTTCCTATTTTAGCTCCAACTAGGTACTCTATTCCTTGCTTTTTAGCGGTTTCCGCTAACCTCTTTGTTATTATCCCATCAAGCACAACAATCTTAGCGCCTTTAAATTTTTCTAGATTCTTAAGGAGTTCTCGAACGTTTACTGTTGCGAGCTCTTTGAGGTTTTTATCGAACACCTTCGCTTTCAAAGTTCCTCTTAGTGATTCCATTATCGGCTTAAAACGCTCTGCTTCACTTGGCATAGCGCTTTCCTCAGTAGGTTGCTGCTCCTTTTTCATAAATTCTGAAAGCGACATTTTCTTGCGTAAAGCCATTATTATTTCCTTTCTTGTTAGTTCTTCAACCTCTTTTCCCTCAGGTGCTCTTGCAACAAAATCTACTTTTGCAAGCTGAGCTAGCTTCCTTAGGATGAGCTCACCACCGCGATCCCCATCAACAAAAGCAATAACCTTCTTTCTGTTACATAGGTCGATAATTGTTTGTGAAATCTTAGAGCCATCCATTCCTATTACGTTCCTTATGTTGTTCTTTAGCAACGTAAGTACATCTGCTCTGCCTTCAACAATTATTATTGTATCTGCACTCTCTATCTCATCGCCTGCTGGTAAGCGATCAGGACCATAGTCCACAATGCCACTTGTCCTGACTCGTTCCCTTACTATGCGCACTAACTCCTCTGTTTCCGGTATTTGCTCGTTCACCATCTTTTCCAAAAGCTCTTGGGCGCGGTCTATTATGAGCTCTCTTTTCTTTGCTCTCGTATCCTTTATGCTCACTACTTTGAATGTAGCTCTGCAGGGCCCTACTTTGTCAACAGTCTCAATAGCAGCGCCTAAAATGCACGTTTCAACCATATCCAACGAGCTTGGCACAATAAGCCTGCCTGTTGTAATGCCGTTCTGCACTGCTGTTGTAATCTCGATTCTACCTATTTTACCATTCTTCTGCAGTTCTCTGAGATCAAGGTCTTCGCCAAGCAGGCCCTCGCTCTGCCCAAATATCGCACCAACAACATCGTGCCTATCAACAACACCCTCTACTCTGAATACAGCGCTAATCTCATATTTAGTAGCATTAATATAAGTCTTTGCCATTTAATCACCTTTTAAAATTTTTGAATTAGGCAACCAATCAGTAAATTCTAACCCAAATAAATTAAATGATAAGTATGAGCATTATGATTGATTGCCCTCTCCCTATGTATATTCTCCTCCAGCAAAGTTTTTTAATGTATGGCATTTGCAAAACCCTTTATTAACCCTTTTTTGCTACTTATTATAATGAGCCGATATAGGAAAGGCGCAAACGCTGAGCGTGAGCTGTTGCAACTTTTGCATAAAGAAGGTTTTGCAGTTGTGCGCGTAGCTGGTTCAGGCGCTACAGCATTACCTTGTCCAGATTGCTTGGCACTTACTAAGAGAAAGAAATTTGCATTTGAATGTAAAGCATGGAAGGGGAAATACCTTAGCATCGCTCGCGAGCAGATGCAAAGCCTGCTTTTATGGTCAAAGCAGGCAGGCATACCTGTTTATATTGCTTGGAAAGTACCGCGAGAAGGATGGCTCTTTATAAAGCCCAAGGATTTTAAGAAAAGTGAAAAAGCCTATTCTATAAAGCTTAAAGATGCTTTGCGCGCAGGCGCGACTCTGAATGTACTAATTGGTAAGCAGAAGCAGCTGAAAGTTAAATGATGCTCGAACCAAAGAGCATTGTTATGCCTGTAAGCGCAATTACTATAATTAATATCAATGAATCCATTGTGATGTTTTGGAATTCTGTAAAGAAGAGGTAAAGCGCGCTTACATTGAACGCTATGCCACCAAGCACTAAGAGCAATGAAACCCATTCATTCTTTGTCCCCAAGCGCCTCATCTGAATCTCTTTTACCTCAGCTCTCAAATTATTTATTTTTTCATTTAGCTTCCCTATCTTTTCATCTATATTTTCAGTAACATCGTGGAGAAGCTTAACGTCTTTCTTAACATCATCCCTTAAATCATTAATATCCGCTCGCATATCAGCCTTGAGCTTCCTTTCCAACTCTTCCTTCGTTTGGATAAGCGTCCTATCGATATATGTTTGCAGGGCAGGTATCTCATTCTCTATTTGCTCGCGAGCAATTTTGCCTATCTCTGCTTGCAATAAAGCCAAAGTATCAGCCTGTGCAACAGTTATCAAGCGCCTTGCCTGGCTCTCTTCGATACCCATTTCAATAAGCGCCTTTACTATCGCATCCTCGCTTTCTCCGGTGCGCATCATTTGTTGAATAATCTTTATTATACTCGTCTCCTTACTGGTTTCTTTTTTTTGTTCGGTAGCTTGTGCTTCTTTCTGAATTTGTTCTTTTCCATCATTTTTCATCTCTTCCTCTTTTTTACTCATATTTCCACCCTTTATTCTATAATTATCTCCTCACTAATACTTTCTTTAAAAAGTTCTCCAGAGATGTTAAATGTTACAAATGTTGTTCCTCTTTGCAATGCCGTAAATTCAAATGGGATTTTTTTGCAAGCGCCAGCTTTCACATTTACTATTATTGTTTTGTTTTCTTCCTTTAAAAAGCTTCTCTCGTGGCTCTCAGCCACCTTTATGTAAGAATCCTCGCCGCTGTTGTTACAAACCTCGAGAAAAACCTTAAATTTACCATTAATAATAGCTGCCTCATGTGAAGTACTTAGTTTTAAAGGGCTCATCTCTTTACTCTCAAATAAAACCTCCTGCCTAGCTTCTCTATGAAATGGCGCACTGGCTACAACCAAAGCACTCTTTTTCTCCGGTGGCAAGATAATTCTTACTAATTCCCCGGGTTTTAATGCATCTATGCAGTCTATTATTGTTCCATCCTCTGTTCTTACTTGAACATCGTGTATCACATGGCTGCTTTCATTTTTTAGATAAAGCTTCTTTTCAATGATTTCAAACTTCAAGCCAGGAGACATAAGCAAAAGGTATGCAACAAGCACAAAGAAGAATGCAAATAATAGCAACGCGCGTTTCTTTCTTTCCTGCATAGCACACACCTCGCTTATTTATTATCCTTTTCTTTTATAAAAGCTTCAGCCTTCCAAGATACTTATCTATTTTTTCTTCTGGAGCAGGTCCAGCCCCAAAGCACGTAGCGGTATTTGGTTTTATTTGGGTTAAGCCAGCATCCTTTATAAGCACAGCTGGAAGCTCAGCTTTCACCTTTTTATAAAACTGCTTTAGCTCAGCCTCACTGGAAACCTTTAATACAATTTTTGCCTTTCCACTCTCTTCCCAGAGCTTTGCCCAGGCAGGCTTTCTCTTTCGAGTTTTTTCAAATGCTTCTAAGGATGCATGCGCTACTTGAGCGGCTATTTTGCCTTTCCCCATTTTTAAGTCTGTCCTTACAACAATCGCTTGCTTTACC
>JAFCEU010000064.1 GCA_017608995.1 Candidatus Iainarchaeum sp.
CTGGGTTTTCACTTATAGCTCTGTGCATCTCTTCAAATTCTTCTGGAGTATCTACAAGCTCTACTCTATAATATGGGTTACCGTAATTATCTTTTCCAATCGTTATCTTGTATGTTCTGTTTTTGAATAACTGTGGTTCGCCTTCATAGTTCGCAAGCATTTTATCGTAGTTAGCGAACTCTACCTCGGGCTCGGGCAAAGCGCCCTTCTTTTGCAGAGCGTTAACAACATTTCTTACATGCGTATTCCACACGTAGAATCCAGCAAGATTGCCGAGAGCATCACATGCAGCACCTCTCACTACGCGCCCTATTACACGCCAGTTTAATAGCCTTCGTAATCTTCCTTTAGCTGGAACTTTCTCACCGATTTCTTCCCCAAGCTCCCTTATTACTTTCTCACCGCCCTCTTTGCCATAAGCCTCTACAAGCTGGGTTCCATAACGTTGACTTACCGACTCTATGCTTTGTTTGACAGCGCTATCAATGTCGCTAGCTCTTAAAATAATTCTTCCTGTTTTTGGGTCTATGCGACCAGGCATGTCCCGAATGCTGAGCAGCTGGTTTCTTATCTCTGTTTCAATGACGTCTTCTATCGTGTCAGCAGTGTTGCCTAAATGTGGCCTTATGGAACCCAAGTCTATTTCCTTTAATATTCTTTCTTTCGCTTGCTCGGTTATATTATATACTTCATTAACAAAGTCGTTTGGATCGATGCTCTTTGCTGAGCCTCCAAGAAGGTTTTTGCCATGCACTTTTTGAACTATTTCATCAGCATTGAAAACTTCTCCCAGTTTTTGCTGACCTAACTGCCTTAATTTGCTAGCAAATTCAGTATCACTTAATTCATCCATATGTGATATAAGGGTCTCTCTTATTTTTGGTGTTGAATTTGCCCAAACACTTTTTACTGTGTCTTCAGTAAACACTGTATTGAGCCTCGTATTCTTTTTAGCGCTCTTCAAGATGCTCAAAAACTGTTCTTTTAAAGGTTTTTTTATCTCTTCCTGCAACTGGTTACCAAGCATTTTCTGTGAGAAGTTTCTTGCCATGACGCTAGCTGCTTCATCTGCAACTTTTTCTATGTTCAAAGCCCCTATAGGCGTAGTGCCTCGGAAAGTATCTAGGATGTGCCTAACAACAGTTCCAGCGGCTTCCACTTCAGCACCTAGAATAGCAGCAGGTATCGCTTCTTCCCTATACTGCTCTAATGCTTTTTCAACTTCGCCAGTATCTGTCGGTATTACGGGTTCAAATGTCTCCTTTGGTTTGGACCATAGGCCATGGAAGAAATTCTTCACGCTTTGCCAAGCATTCCCCATCGATGCTATGAATCCTCTGCCCCCTTCGGTTGTTGAGAGATAGCCAGCAAATGCCGGGAACCCACAATCGAAAAATGCTGCTTGGAATAGGTTCCAAATTGCAAACACCGAGCCGAAGATTGCAGTTAAAGCACCTCTCTTTACCCCATTACACATGGCAGAGACGCTAGTGCAAGTGAGCCAATACCATAAGTAACCCACTCTCTTAGCATGTAGAATTTTCCTTCCAACAGGCGTATCATCTATGCGGCCTCCTTTGCCAACTTCTTCAATTAGCTCCTGCGCCTTTTTTCCTCTCTGTTCTGCCAATAACCCTCGCGAGATTCCTCTGAAATCAATCGCCTCAGGGTCACCTTTCCAGCCAAGCGTTGCATAAAATATTTTTTCCTCGCCAGGTTCAACATCAACCTCACTCATCTTCTTAAGCAAGCTGTAAGGGTGAATGCCGCATAGCTTCACAGTTACTTCGTGCCAGTTACGCATTTCCTTAGTTGGGAATGTTACACTTTTGGCCTTCACCTTTATCTTTTTATCCGCTGCAAGCTCCACATAGCCATTGTCGCCTACAACACAGAGCTTGAATGATTTCTTATAAAGTCCGGGTTTGTCTTCTACAGGTTCGAGCTGAACTGGCGTGCCGGCAATGCCTTGCTCTGTAGAATATTCATCTATGCGCTGGCCATCAACCTCAAGCCACACTTCTTTCAAACCAGTCTTTTCATTCGTTGTAAGTAACCCCCAATTAGTCTTCAAAGCGACTTTTTCGCCCATGTTGCTTACAACATTTAGATCAGCACAGCTTGGCATATCATAGTAAAGCTCTAATTCGAAGTCGCCTTCTATACTCAATTCGCCCAACTTTTCAAAGCGTTCTATTACCATGTAGCCTTCATCTTTGCCTATGCAAGCATCCAATTCGAATGAGCCTTCCATAAGACTTGCCAAACTCTCTTTTGCTTTTGTTACAATTTCGTTTTGCAATTCTTCATTTACGGAGCCATATACATCGTTTATCTGCGCGAGCACAACTATGGGCCTTGCTTGTGCTGAAGAGCTTTGAGGTATCTCGAGCTTTAGTACGCCACCCTCCTTTATCTCGGCAAGGAGCACTTTAAGTTTGTTGGTTTGTAAGGGTACATTTACCCTGCCCTCCTTTGTACCAAATAATGCTGTTGCAAAGGCATCGCCAACTTCTTTTAAGCTTTCATCTACTTCCACCGCACCAAACCATGTGTTGTAAGAGCTTCCAGCTTTCAGGCCAGAATCTACAGGCAGGAAGTTAATAGCGTTTTGCACCTTCAGGGTACATTCGGGCGTTACCTGCCTGTCTTCAACAACCTTAATGAATAGGAAGAACTGATCCCTTGCAAGCTTACCTTGAACATTTTGTAATGCGCCCTGTATTGAAAGCTTATATCTGCCGCACCCGGTGAGCGGCTTTGATAGGAATATATGGCTTGTTGTAAAACCCGTTGCTGTGCTCAGTATGTCTTGAATATCTCCTGCAGAGTAATCTACAACAAACGTTGAAAGCTCTTCAACCTCTTCGTTAACGCGCTTCTCGAGTATTTCCTTTGTTAGATTATCATTTCTCATGTAAGCAACGAATACCTCTGGCGTTATCCCCATTGCAGCAAAGGAACAGAACGATGCATTTTCAGCACACATCGGATAATTGGAAATATCCTCGCCATTAGATTGAAGCAGCCTATCTACGCTTGCTAACGTATCTTCCATCTTTTTAGCAATATAACCGGATAGCTGCACAGCGTCGCAGTAACCTGAGCTGCAGTCTTTATCTGCACTTAAAATAGGGAATCTCACGGACTTTGTTATTCCTTCAGCTTCTTCACAAATCTGCATATTTATCTCTTGGTAAGCAGGCCCAGCGCCAACTTCCGCTTTCCTGCCAATTTCAACAATTATTGGCAAAGCATTGGACTCCGTAAACTTCTGACTATTTATGAGGAATCCTTTAACGGAAATCATATCTGGCCTTTCCGCATTGAAATAGTCCTCCCTCTTTGTGAGCATTATCTGTGCTTGTACGGTTTCGCCAGGCAGCAAGAATGTTTTGTCGCCTAAAATATATAGGCTTAATGCGTTTTGGCCAAGGTTGCTGGGCTCAATGTTAAGCTCTCTAATCACTTCGCCGCAATCGTTTCTTATTGTTATATTGCGGCTCATTACTCCCTGCTCTGATTCTTCACTCTGGAAGTATAGTTCATCCACCGCAGCGATTCTTAAACATTCAGCCGTTGAAACGATGAGCCATACTGTTACTGTTTTTGAGAATTCTATGCCATCAACTGTGCCAGTTATATATATTTCTGCTTTGTGCGGACCCCTATCTAAATTAAGCGCAGTAGTTACTGCATAGATTGTTTTTGGTGGCAGTATCTCTTCTCCAGGTTCTAATGCTTCCGGTGCAAAGCGAGCTCTTTCGTAAGTAGGCTGTCCATATAAGTAAGGCATACCTGGACTTTGCAGCTCTATTGAAACCTCACCAGGCGCGGTATGGTAGCGAGCGCTTATATCCTCATATGAAAACTCTCCGGTAGGCAATACATACATATCTATTTGCGGTGGAGCTCTCACACTCCAATGCAGGTTTTCGATACGCTTCTTTCCGAAGTTTTTAACAAACAGCGGAGCAACACCTTCTATTACGCCCAAGCCGATATCTGCGCTCATAAATAGCGGGATGTTATC
>JAFCEU010000065.1 GCA_017608995.1 Candidatus Iainarchaeum sp.
GGCTTTCTCTTTCGAGTTTTTTCAAATGCTTCTAAGGATGCATGCGCTACTTGAGCGGCTATTTTGCCTTTCCCCATTTTTAAGTCTGTCCTTACAACAATCGCTTGCTTTACCTTTTTCATTCTGCCCATATATAAAAGAAGTTGAATAATTATATTTCTTTCCCAATAAGAACCTCCAGCGGGTTCCTATTACCTCCAGCAACCTCTCCAGCGGGTTCTTATCACCTCCAGCAACCACTGAACCTCAGCAAGCCCTTATCATCTCCAGCAATAAGGGCGCAGCGTTGCTCTTATCAACCCTTCCGAACCAATGCTATTATGGGAATTTCAGCAATCAGGAAAACTACGTTTTCCCGATACCTTTTCCTTTTTTTATCCCTGAACCGGTTTGCGACCAGCAGCAGACCATACCACTTCCTGGAAACTGCGAGTGTTCCTACCCTAAAAAACACAGTGTCAAGATCTTCCGAAGGAAAACTTTATATTTTAAATCAATATATTTCTATTGAATGCTTCACATGAAAAAGAAGCTTGTGATTTGCCTAGTGTTTATTATCGTTATTCTTTTATTTAGCTTCAGCTATGCTGTTCTAGATTCTGATAATGATCTCGTGCCTGACGACCAAGAAAGGCTTGACGGCACAGATCCGGAGAATCCAAGCGATAATGCACTTTTTCTAAATATAGAGGGCAACACCATTGTAGGTAACACCATAACTCTTTCAGTGGAGCATCCAACCCTGGGCAAGATTCCTGATATTGATTTCCTAATAAGAACAAAATCAAAAGAGGTTTCATTAAACAGTGGTTCTTCAGGTGAGCTCAGCTTTAAGATAGAGAATGCTGGAATACATTATATAACTGCTCAAAAGAATAATTTCTTACTCACAACATACTTCATCCCAACATGCAGAGTAAAGAAAAAAAGTATTTTTGCATTGCCTTTGGTTTCCCTAATTACAACCAATTTTACCAACTTTATAGTTGCCCTTCTCGTTTTCCTGCTTTTTTCTATTTTGATCTCAGCAGCATTCAGTAACCTTGAGAAGAGGCAAGTAACTTTGTTTGCTTCGGTTATAGGCGTGGCTGTTTTGCTTACTAATTATTTCTTATTGTTCCAGCTCGATAGAATCTTAACCCATATTTCGCTTTTCTCAGAGATGATTTTGAGTATAATAGCAATATGGCTCCTAAAAACAAAAGGGCTCGTAAAGAAAATGCTCGCAAGGGAGGAAAAGGTTACTGTTAAAAAACCAAGCTTTTTGAAAGCAATCCCGGTAATGTTGCGTATAGTATTGCTTCGTTTGGAAAGTTTTATTATAGCAAAGAGGCTTGCAATACAATCAAAGTTGCATTTAGAAAGAGCTCTCAAGATAAAAGACCATTTCTCAAAAACTAAGAAGCGCTTGGATGAAGCAATAGAAAGCACAGCAAGCATTGAAACACATAAAGAGTTACAAGAAAGCATGCATAGGATAAAAGAAGAGATTGAAAGATTGAATGAAACCCTGCATAAAGCTTTGGCTATGAAAGCCGATACTGCGCAGAAAGAAGAAAAAACACTGGAAGAACAGCGCGCAGAAAAAAAGCTCGAGCTTATGATCGCAGATATTGCTGAGCAACTCGCTCGAGAGCTCAACGTGCCAGAACTTCCAGAAGAAATTGCTCCGGTTGGGGAAAAACAAAGCATATTCGCCAAGCTTCTTTCAAAACTAAAGCCAAAACCAAAAGCGCCTAAGAAGCCACCAAATATTTGTTTAAACATCTACGATGAATATAATAAAGCTCTTGATGCAACGAAGGCGGAATTCTTTATAGGCAGCGAAAGGATAGAGCCGATAAAAACATTAGCGAATAAAGCGTACTTCTACTTCTCTCGCACGGTTGTTGAGCTTTACACCCGCTATTTGGGTTTTGTAGATTCGTATTCCCTGATAGAACCAACAAGTTCATTGCAGGAACTAGAAGTAAAAATGAAGCCCACCCTGCTTCTGAATATAGTTGATGAAGAGGGTAACCCTCTGAGAGATGCATTTATAACAATCTTCGATGCGAAAGGAAATAAGATTGAGGATGTCTATAAGAATTCCATTTGGAAAACTCCTGCGCCGAGTAATGCAGAAATTGGCACTGCAACAATCCCCCTAAACCCGGCTTCGCTCAAATATGAGACGATAAAAGTAAAGATTGTAAAAGCAGGTTTTCAAAGCAAAGAAATTGTAATACCAAGTGTGCGCATCTCCACAGAAGAACAATATGTAAAAACAATAGTTCTTGAAAAAATAGCTTCCTTTCGCAATAAACCACAGCGTTCCGGTTTTTGTTTCAGTATTGTAAGAGAGGCCCCATTCACTGCCCTCTGTAAGCGTATCGGTTACGGCTGCGCTATCAAGATCACTAACCTCCACAAGATAAACACTGTCGATATTAAGGTCGCACCCACTACAATTTACACTCGCAAACTCTTGTGCAAAGTTTATATCAACAGAAACATTAACATCCTGCCTGTTATAATTGCCAGCACTAAACGCTAATGGTAAGCGATAGTTTGTTTGCGTGTTCAGCCAGCTCCTATCAACATCGTTTAGCACAGAGATATAGAACGTGCTTGGGTTAAATAGGAATGCTTCACCAGAAACGAATGCTCGCTGCGTTGCACTCGTATCCTGAGCGTCACCAACAGTTATCAAAAGCCGGCAGCTAGGCTCAGTATAGCTAAGATTTGAATAACTCGGAGCACTCTTTTGGAAAGGAAGGAAGTCGAAGTAGAGATAGAATACCCGCACAGTATTAGCATCTGTGCTGCCTGTAAGCTGCCAAGTAAGCACGCCAACTTCAGTATCAGCATTAAAGCTCATCGTATACGGGATAGGGTCTATTTCATTAGTGTCTGGGTTATAGTCTACGGGCACCCCATTACTATATTCAATCAATCTGAAACTACTTGAATCAATAGTGGCAGCAACGCTTAGCTCTCGCTTCACCGCACTAAAGTCAATTGTTGTTTGCACTACTTCATTTGTTCTTGCACAATCAAGGCTGTTCACTGTTATTGGCAAGCGATAATGCCACCACTCATCATCTTCGCCGCTGTAATCCCACCAAGCGGCGCTGCCTGTCACCCCTATATCATCTCCAATTTGCCAGTTTTTCACAGCCGGCGCTATTATAACATTTATATCATCAGGAACATCAAGCCAGAACTCAGAGGTATTTGGGAAGAATACAAAATGAAAATTATTAGCGTCATTCCCAACAACCACAAGCTTTTTAGTATTTTTAAGAAGAGAAATCGGCATTGTAGGGAACGTTAATGTTAAATCGCTTTCCTCTGAATCGGCAAAGGCTATTACTGCATTACTATCCGTTATATTCGCATCCAAATAATTATTATGGACATTTATAACACCTTGGCTCACAGATGCGTTAAGTGTAAGCCCGGTGACATCATACTGCGGTTCTAAAGTTCCAGGTTCAAGCACAAATACATTTGCAAGTTCTTGTGGGGTAAGAATGGTAAAGAGCTTATTCAGATCCATTTCAAATGGTTTGCTGAGGATGTAATTTAAATCCACATTTGCATCAAGCATTACCGGATAATACCTATTACAGTCATAAAGCTGAGCATTGCAGTCACTCTTAAGTATAAGTGCTTTCACATAGATGTCTTTTGTAATGCTATCCATCACCTCTTTCAATTGGCTTTCCACAGCAACATCAGGTTTTTGCGGCAATAGCGAAGGCACTAAAACAAAGAGCGAAGCAACTATTCCAACGAATATAATTGCGCTGAATATCCAGTCTGTAGGCTCCATTAGGTTTGCACCTTTTTTATTTCTAGTAAAAAATAGTATTTACTGATTAAAAATCTTTTCTAATAGTCGCTTTTCTGAAAATAGCCAATTATAATATCTTCTGCCCCCACAGCTCCTCGAATAGCTTTCCTGCTGCAAAAGTAGAATTGTCACAAACAAGATCGATAGCAGTTCTTATCTTATCTGTTACCTCCTTTTCATCTATCTTCACAGGTTTGGTAGGCAGATCTAGAGCGTATATGCAAAGCATTGTTTTATTCCCTCTAAGTTCATCAAGCCCCTCTAAAACCTCTTTCTGATATTCTTCCTTTATATATGCGCAAATCCGCTCCGTTTTTATATCATCATACGCTTCGAGCGCGCTATCCAAGCAAAATATAGCTTTATCTTTGAGCCAGTTAATCGCATCTTCTTTTGAAAATACGCTTGCTGTTTTTTTAAGTAGCAGGCTCTTCATATCTCTATGCTTAGCTATCAACTCAATTATTCCAAAAGCGTTAGCAACGCTATAACCGCTCTTTTCCTTTTCAATTAGGCCCTTTGCAAGCAAAAGCTTAACTATTTTATTAACCTGCCCCAAAGAAACATTCTTTTGTTGGCTCAATGAGAGCTGCGTAAAGCTCTTATTTTCAAGCATCGCTTTCACTATGCTAAAGCTCACAGGCTTGCTGAAATCTATGCGATTCATCACAAAATAAAAGTACTGAAAACTATTTTAAATGGTGCGAAACTTAAGAGGCATTTTGGCCTAATAGTTATTTTAATTGTTTCCTTCAAATAAGTTATTCAGGTGATGCTATGAAAAGAGGTGTTACAAGGGCAGATGCATTTGTTTTGGTTATTATGCTTCTCACATTAGCTGCTGCCGCGGTATTCTTCCAAAGCAAGCTTGTTGGGCTGTTTTCTTTGCTTGTTCCACAACCAGCAGAACAGCTCGAACAAGGAGAAGCTCAAAAGTCTGAGCTAACACCACTGCCTGAAATAGAGGTTATTGAGCTTCAAGTGCCTGATTGCAATCTTTGCCTATCTTTCGATCTCTTTAAGAGTCAGCTAAGGGATTTGAATATTATACTCAAAACGAGGAACATCCAATATAATAGCGAAGAGGCAAAAGAACTTATTAAAAAATATAATATAAAAGCAGTGCCAACAATCATCCTTAAGGGCGATACCGATAAAATAAATATTCTTAAAAATTGGGGAGAGTTTGGAACAATTGAAAATGATGCCTTGGTTTTTAGGAATCATACGCCCGTCTATTACGATCTTGAAAAGAAACGTTTTGTTGGTGCAGTAAGGCTAATAGAGCTTGTTGATCGCACTTGCACTGCATGCCTGGACCCTGTGCGAATATCTGAAATTGCACAACTACTTTCAAATATAAAACTTGCAAGCTTTGAAACAATAGATATAAATTCCTCTGAAGGTAAGGAGCTGGCGAAAAAACACTTTATTGATTTTGTGCCTGCACTCATTTTTTCCGCGGAAATAGCAGATTATAATAAGGATGCTTTTTCTTCCCTGGGTTCTTTCAGCCGAGATGGCTCCTTTGTTGTGAGAAAAAGGTACGCTCCTTATAAAGAGCTCTCGACCGGCGAAGTGCGCGGCCTGCTTTCCTTAGCAGTAATTGAGGTGAGCAACTGCTGGGCATGCAAGGACGCAAGGGATATGCTAAACTTCTTAAATACTAAACTTGGCTTGAGCTTTGCAAACTTAAATGTTTACGATGCAAACTCCTTTATTGCCAGGAAATTTATTGAAGATTATGCTATACAATACCTGCCTGCTGCAATAGTAACCGGCGACACTAAAGCCTATACTATTTTCAGCGAAACCTGGCCAAAAATAGGAAAGGCCTTTGTTGATGGCTCTTATGTTTTAGATGGCTATCCTTGGCTCGGACCAGGCTATTACTACGATCTAAACACTGGAGAAGCAGTATTGGCACAGCAGCAATAAGCGAAAAAATTATTGTAGGAAAACGAAGGGTATTTAAACAGAAATTACTCTTTTATACTTATGACTTCTCGAGCTATTACAAAGCAGATAAAAGATATATTGCCAGAGCTGGAGGAAAAAGCTAAATATGATATTGCTGAGCGCATCGTAGAGGTGCTCAGAGAAGAGATCTATCCCCCGGAAAGTGAATTGAGATGGGATTTTTTAAATTCTATAAAAGAGGCACGGAGCAGAGTGAAGAAAGGCAAGGCAAAGGCATATAAATACGAAGAATTTAGAAAACGCTTCTCAGATGGGTAATTGCATGCCAGCAGACCCTTACGATATTGTTATTGAATCCAGACTGGAAAAACTTCTTCTAAAGCTCAGGAAAAAGGACCATGTAGTTTATAGGAAAACTATAAAGAAAATGCTTAGAATCTGTGAAAATCCAAGGCTGGACCTACAAAATAGTGATTGACTATTTAATTGAATCAAGAAAAGTAATGCTTACAAAAGACGATAAACTGGTTTGGGTTTTTGCAGACAACAAAAAACTCAAAAAACTAATTAAAGAGAGCGTGCCAGCCAATGCATGAAATTCGTTACTCGGCAGAATTCAACAAAGACTATGTAAAGCTAAGGAAGAGAGCCGATAAAGGAAACAGCGAGGCAGAATACCTGCTTGAATTAATAAGCAGGGCAACAGCAAAGCTTGCAGAAAGCCCTGAAGCAGGCAAAAAATTCCAAGAAAACTCTGGCCAAAAGAATACATACAAAAATACGAAGTAAACAATTTATGGAAATACAATCTAGACCAAAACTGGAGACTCATTTACACAATAACAGGAAACTAAGTAAATCTGTTCCTAATTTATTTGGAGTATATGGACCACAAAAACTACAACAGAAAATTCAGATACAAAAGCTAAAGTTACACCAACATTACCAAAGCAATAAGATTAGCGTAATGCAAAAAAACAACCTTATTTGTAAAGAACTTTCCAGACAGTTAAAATTTTACATCTTTGCACATTTTAAAAACATTTATATATTCCATAATACATTATCCGTATGGTAAATACATAAAGCGGTGGGTTTTCATGACCAAAAAAAGTTCTGAATTGTTTGAAACTATTTCTTTGAGTGATATTACCAAACCAAAAAAGATGGTTATTCAAAAAATCAGAATAAACGGATTACTGTTAGAAATAGCCCGACCTTCAAATTCAAAAAAGTTGCCATCCAAGTTTAAGTCGTTGATTTAAATAACCTCCATGCTTCTTCCTGAGATAATGCCTTTTTATAGATGGCTTTCCACGCGCCAGCGTTCCGTTCTGAAGTGATTATTGGCATTTCAGCCTTTTTAGCTATTTCGATATTTAGCACATCACTTAACTCTATTTTCCCCAATTTTTTCAATTTTGATAGAGTATCGGCGATACACTTATCGCTGAGAATTTTTGCATCAACCCCTTTAATCTCTAGAAGATTTCTATATTGTTTTAAAATAGTTAAATAAATGTGGTTGGCTTCATTAAAAGATAGATTTTCATCAAATATTAGTTTTTCTAATAGTTCATATTTGGTGACTGGAGTAATAAAAAGCCTTGCGTCTGTATCCAAAATATCTTTTAACCTTTTGGTGGGTTTGATTTCAATCTTATAATCTCTTTTTCTTTTCGATTTCCCTTTTTTGTATTGCCTTGCCAATTTCAAGAAGTCTCCTTGAACAAAGCACGTATCTACGCAGGCCACTTTTTCTTTTGGTATTCTGTTGTGAGTCATTTTACGTCCACGCCAACCAGAATTATAATAAAAAATTAACAAAAAATCTTATAATAACACATCCATTTCTATCATTTGATTTGTGATGAAGGAATAACCGTGGTTAGCTCTCTCCCTCCTTGGGAGCTTGTATTAGAGATTATGGAAAGATATCACTTATTACCGAACGATGCCATGATAGCATCAACATGCAAATATTACGGAATAAAAAAGATAGCCAGCTTTGATGAAGATTTCGACAGAGTAAAGTTTTTAGAAAGAATAAAAATTTAGAGACCCGCGCTTAAAATATGGGGAAAATGCTTGGCATTCTCTTCCTTAGTTATGGTAAAACGCTCGCATATTTTGGCATTTCCCCGTGCCAGATAAGTTAACAGCAAGCGAAACAAATAAATATGAAAAGATATCTATAAAAGTATAGATATTATAAATTAAAGGGAAAAAGAAGCAAAAGGTGAGCTTATGAACAAGCATATTACAAATAAGCATGCGACAAATAAGCATGCGCTGATTTTTACATTCATTTTATTTATTTCCCTCTGCGCCTATGCAGCTGTTCCTAGATTGCTTACAGTGCAAGGCAGATTGAAAGAAGGAGCGGTTTTATCTCATGGCGATTATAATATTACCTTCTATATTTACGATGTTGCTACAGGAGGCACCCCCTTATGGCAAGAATCGCATGCAAATGTAAGCGTTGATAAGGGTTATTTCAGCGTCCTTCTGGGCGAAACAAA
>JAFCEU010000066.1 GCA_017608995.1 Candidatus Iainarchaeum sp.
AAAAATCGATTCGATTCTGATTTGTTATGTAGACAAACCATATATCAATTTATACATAACAAACCTGCTATATTGTCGCCATTAAGAAGATTATTTACAGCCGATTTATGAGCTATAGAAAGCCTAACTTTTAATTTTTACCTTATTTTTACACGAATTGTTGGACAAAGCACGATTTATTGCATTTTTCGTTTTTTGAGCCACTCCTAAAAAATTTTGCAGCCCATAGCCATTTCCACTAAAATATCGTCTATTTTGCTAGCATTTCCAACGCTTTTTCACCATTCTGCTTTGTCAGCTTTCTATCACCATTCTAAGCATCTGTAATACACCTAACTCTTTAGCCTGTTGCTTTGTAAGCGCCTCGCAAAAATTTTGGAGCACTTTTTATCTTTGATCCATGCGAGCTTGCATTAATTCGCCCGCAAATCGGTTTTTGAGACGGTTTCTAATCGCTTCGCATGCCTATTAAATGTTAAACTTATACATAATTCTACTTGCGCCCAAATGCCACAAGAAGATGCTCTATATGCAGTATAATCTGCATTATACTGCAATATAAGGGGCAAAATACCTAAAAATTATGTATAATTATGGGAAATGACAGAAATGTAGGACCTTCCGGACGATTTTGTTGTGTATAAAAAATATCACCTAGGTCTTCTAAAGCTGCACCTTCCTTGCTTAGCTTCGGCAGCGATTTTTCTTAGATCATTTCGCATCTGTTTGAGAGGTAACAAAGTGCTTCTGCGAGACATGCCAGCACGCTTCCCTGCAACCCCTATGAGAAGCCTTCTCTGGCCACAAAAGGTTGGCAAGCGCTCAAAATTTCCAAGCAGATCTATTCCAAACGCTTTCATAATTGTTTTTCGCTCACTGGCTGATGTTACACCGGGGCACCCCATGCAGCCAACCTTTACCTCTTTCACTCCAAAAAGATTGAGCGCATCTCTTATTTTTCCAATTGTTTGTCCAGTAACTGTGACTTCCTCAAGAAGAAAAACTGGCTCATTGCTTTCCAATTTTTCAGCCAGTTTTGCTCTGCACCGTTTGATCATTTCTTTAATTCTTTCAGGTGGTAGCATTCCTATATGCGCTCTAGGTAGTGTAAAGAAGGATATTCTCTCATTAGGATAGCGTCTTTTCCACACAGCCCTGAATAAATAGAGCAAAGGCTGTGCGCTAGTTCCGCCAGCAACAACTACGCGTATCTTTCTTCTGTGTACATATTCCACAGCTCTTTCAACAAACTTCAGTAACTTTTTCCTTTCCTCAGGGTTTTTGAAGTATTGGAAATCATTACCCATTCAAATCCAATCCATATAAATGATTGTCCAAGAAATTGCGTTAAATCTCTTCATAAGGCACTTCAAATTTCACAATCTTTTTCCCCTCATGCACATATGCAACTATAGCTTTAGAGATTGCTTATTTTTAATCTCTTCTAATTCTTTGACGGCCTCTGCAAACCTTTGTTTCTCTTTCCAGTTTGCTAGCATGAACTCACCTCTCACAAGACGTGCTAATTCCATCATTTCACCTACAATAACATTAAGTTTAGCCAATCTTGCATCCAGATAGTTAAGAAGCTTTCTCGCATCTTTGCGCGAAAACTTACTGACATCTATACGTACAGTTATAAGCATGCCCTCTGGTTCAGGAAACTCGGTTATTTCCAAACCCTCCATAACTCTTCTATTGACAGCATCTAATACCGCTTTGGTCATTGCATCATACCTTTTTGTCAACCTTCTATTTCTTGCAACTATATGTTTTAGGTTTAAAGGCCTTCCCGCATGCCACTTTGCGAGCATCCTTTCTTTTCGCACGCGAAACTTATGGGAAACCCTTTCCCCAATAGAGCCAGCCTTCCTCCTAACGCTTCTTCTAAGAGCTTTTTTCACCTTATTTCCTCCTTAAGCTCGGATACAAGTGCACAAATCTTCCCTTCCATACCTTAATATAATCTACCATTTTGGGTTCTCTGCCCGCTGCCTTTTGTTCTGCAGCCCATCTCTTATAGTTGTCCCAAAACCCAGCACCAAGCAACCTCTCAGATGCTATCATAAGCGCTTTCTCCTTGCCTACTCTATATTCCTTCCCGATTGCTTCCGCTTTGCCCCTTATTTTCTCCTCAATTCTCTCAGGAGGAAGCCTAAAAACCCTTGAGCTTGGTTCATGTCTCACATAGCTTCTTCGCATTCGCTTCATCTGTTCCTCTCTGCCCCTGCGCCTTTTCACGCGCCTATGCCTCTTGGCAGAGCCTCCCCTAGCCATATGCACACCTCCAATTTGTAAGAATTAGACTTTTCGCAAATTTAAAACTTTTGTTTATTTGCCTAAAAGCGCAGAATTAGCAAGAATGGGTTGGGTGCGGGTTGAGCCCCAACCTTGGATTCGGATCTTTACGATCCTAGCGCATTAGCGCTTCCAAGGTCCCAACCACCACACCCGAGAAAATTTATGGGGCGAAATTCATTTTAAAGATTTTTGATTTAAATTTTAAACCAACTTTATAAATAATAGTTTGATAAATAAACCAATGTTATGTATATGCGGTTATTTCGGCTTAAGCAGAACAGAGCAAAATTCTTCGCTTGGAATAGTTTCGCGAGCAACCTTTCCAAGCGCTTTAGCATCAATCTCCTTTATCGCTTTGAAATACTCCTGCCAGCTCCAGCCTGAGCGCTCAGCAAAGATTGCATCTTTTACTATTTCTAGCGAATCTTCCCATTCCAACGCTTTAGTTCCAATTATGTATTGCTTAGCCCTTCTCAGCTCCTTTGCTGATATGCTTCGCTTTCTGAGCTTTTCAAATTCTTTAAGAACTACGCACTTGGCTTTTTCCACCTTATTTGGATTTGTAGCTAAATAAACAGCAAAGTATCCATGCATTGGCTCTGCCTCGAGAAATGGCTGCGTTATGTAGCTTAAGCCACGCTTTTCCCTAACCTCATAAATAATCCTCGAGCTGAGGCCGCCGCCAAGAATTGCTTCAATAAGCGAAAATGCAGCATAGTTGCTGCTTGCAGAGCGTATTGCTGGAAAACCAATGCAGAGGTGCGCTTGTTCTATTTCCCTCTCAATAATTTTTTCTTTTTTTAGCGGCTTTGCTTTGCATCTGCCAAGCTTTAGCGGCTTTTTCTGCATGCTGCTAGCGATGCATTCCTCAATTTTCTTAATGTACTTGCTTGCGTTTTCAGGCCCAGTTATTGCAATTATTGCATTTTGCGGAAAATGCGTTCTTTTGAAAATGCTCAGGAGATCTCTTCGCGAAAAGCTAGAAACACTTTCTTTGATGCCTAATATAGGCCTTCCAAAGCGCCCAGGCAAGCACAGCTTCACAAACTCTGAAAGAGTATGCCTAATCGGATTATCCTGCATATCTTTTATTTCATTTAGTATTATTTTCCGCTCTAATTCAAGTTCCTTAGGGAAAAACTCGCAGTTGTTGAAGCACTCAAAAAGCGTGCTAATCGCCAATCCATAATGCTTGCTGCGCACCTTTACATAGTAATGTATGCTTTCCCTAGAGGTAAAAGCATTTATGGTGCCACCAACAGAATCGATTCTGCCGGCTATCTGTTTCCTGCCCAGCCTCTTAGTTCCAGAGAAAAACATATGCTCTATAAAGTGAGCTGCTCCAGCCTTGCTTCGCTCTTCAAAAGCAGAGCCAAAATTCACAGAAACATCTATAGCAAAAACATCGCTTAGGCTTTTATTGTATAAAAGCTTCGAGCCATTGCTAAGTTCAAACATCTCGGCTGCGCTTCCAACTAGCATAATACTCACTAAAAGTCCCTGTTACATAAAAAAGAGAAAAGGGGTTTTATTTGTTTTCCGTTTCCTTATTCTCAGTTTTCTTTGCTTTACCAAAATTAGCATAACGCCTGAACTTTGTCTTGGTCCATGGCTCAGGCTGCTTAGCCCTAAGCTTGCGTTCCTCTTCAAGAAGCTTTTGCCTTGTTTCCTCACTAACCTCAAACCTAATCACTTCATCACCGAGCTTTATCTCCATAATGAACCCTCCAAGAAACAAAAGGGTACAAAAAAGCAGCTTTAAGCCACAATATAATAGTGTATTAAAATGTTTAAAAAGGTATTGGCAATTGATTTGCATGCTTGTGTAATATTTATTTTAAATCTTTCTATTAAATGCTATTATGCTCCGTATCGGGTGATTCTATGCAGGAATATGATGTTATTGTTGTTGGTGGCAGCATTGCTGGTTTAAGAAGCGCAGAACAACTCGCAAAGAAAGGCCTAAATGTGCTATGCTTGGATAAAAAGCAGGAGATCGGTGTCCCTAAGCAGTGTGGCGAGGGTTTAAGCCTAAATCATTTAAGGCGATTGCATATAAAGCCGCAAAGTTGTTGGGCTGTGCAGAAGATAAAGGGCGCAGCATTATATGCGCCAAATGGCAAAAAGGTGGAAATAGACTTTGGCAAAACAATGGGTTTCGTGATTGAAAGAAAGATGTTTGAGAAATATCTGGCAAAGAAAGCAAGCAAAGCAGGGGCAACAATAAAGGTAAGGAGTAACGTTACTGACGTTAAACGCATTAAAGATGGCGTTGAGGTTAAGGTTTCTGATTTGTTTGCGGAAACATACAACGCAAAGATGGTATTTGCCTGCGATGGCCCTCAAAGCAGCACGGCAAACATGCTTGGCTTGCCAATAAAAATAAAGCCTGAAGACCTAGACTCCGGAATACAGTATGAAATGACTAATATAGAATTCGAGCAGCCTGAGTTAATTCACTTATGGTTTGGAAATAATATCGCACCGAGAGGCTACGTTTGGGTTTTTCCCAAAGGAAAGGACCATGCTAATGTTGGCATAGGCATAGGTGCTCATATAAAAGGCTCAGCAAAAGCTTATTTAGATAAGTGGATCGAAAAGATGCCGGGGATAAAGAAAGGGTCTATAATAGAGGTAAACTCTGGAGTAATTCCTGTAGGTGGCTTGCTTGAAAAGATGACTTCTGACAATTTAATTGTTGTTGGCGACGCTGCTCACCAGGTAAATCCAATTCATGGTGGCGGAATGGGTCTAGCAATGGAAGCTGCAGATATAGGTGCTAGCGTAGCTGCAAAAGCGTTTGAAAAGAACGATTTTTCCGATAATGTGCTTGATGAGTATAATAAGATTTGGTGGGAAAAATACGGCAAAAGGCTAATGCGCATACTGCAGATACGCTATATGATGGAGTCGCTTAGCGATAAGGATTTCAACGCAATTGCAGAATCCTTCACCGGCGAGGAGATAATGCTCCTGCAGAGAAACTCATAAAGAAACCGAGATTAGTAAAGGTTATGTTGCGCTACCTGACTTCCAGTAATGCAAACAAATAATTCAACACCTTTAAAAAAGCCTCAATCCTTCTTATATTATGGCTTTAAAGCTCGAGATTCCTTCGATCACATTCGCATATTTGTTGCAGGAGCTAAAAGAGCTCGAAAACAG
>JAFCEU010000067.1 GCA_017608995.1 Candidatus Iainarchaeum sp.
CTGAAGAAGAGCATAAAGCCTGGCTCATTAGCAGTGCCTCATGACTTTATGCAGTTTTTCCCAAAAACATTTTTTAATGATAGAATCGTGCATATTACACCAAAACTCAGCGAAGATCTGCGCGGGAGAATAATAAATGCCTGTAAGAAGCTTAAAATCCCGGTAGTTAAGCGCGCAGTATATTTCCAAACAATCGGACCGCGCTTAGAAACTGTCGCTGAAGTAAGGTTTTTGGCAAAGTTTGCGGATATTGTGGGGATGACGCTTGCTGATGAAGCGACGCTTGCAGCAGAGCAAGAGCTGAGCTATGCAAGTGTGTGCACTGTTGATAATTATGCTCATGGCATTGCAAAGTCGCTAAGCTATGAGGAGATTGTGAACAACGCTGCAAAGAATGTTAATAAAATAAAAAGAATAATAATGAAGGTAGCTAAG
Source organism: Candidatus Iainarchaeum sp. (assembly GCA_017608995.1). Taxonomy (GTDB): domain Archaea; phylum Iainarchaeota; class Iainarchaeia; order Iainarchaeales; family DTGL01; genus DTGL01. The sequence continues at coordinate 436 of JAFCEU010000067.1, forward strand.
CATGACGATATTTATTGAAAACGCACTGATGCCAAGTGGGAAAAAGGCAAGCATACTAATTGAGGGAAATAAAATAGAGGCGATAAATCCTAAGGAAAAGGATAAGGGCGATGTTGTTATAGATGCTAAAGGCAAAGCAGTTATGCCTGGACTCTTCAATATGCATACGCATGCTGCTATGATCCTGCTTAAAGGCTACGCTGACGATTATGAACTGCATGAATGGCTCACAAATCACATTTTTCCAGTAGAAGCGAAGCTAAGGTCTCGCGATGTCTACTATGGAACGCTGCTCGCTTGCATCGAAATGATTCATTCTGGCACCACCTGCTTCAATGATATGTATTTCTTCGAGGAAGAAATAGCTAGAGCTGTTGAGAAATCAGGGATGCGCGCTGTTGTCAGTAAAGCTCTGAGCGCGCAGAGCTATAAAAGAGCAGAGGCAAAAAAGGCGATGAAGAAGCTTAGCGGCTTTGAAAGGGTTATTCCTGCTTTAGGGCCGCACGCAATATACACAACCGATGAAGAAACTCTTTGCGATGTGAAAGAGCTTGCTTCAGAGCTAAATGTGCTTATTCATTTCCATCTGAGTGAAACAAAAAAAGAGGTTGAGGACTGCCTGAAGGAGCATGGAAAAAGGCCCGCAGAATATTTAGCTGATATAGGTTTCCTAGATAGTAAGCTAATAAATGCTCATTGCGTATGGCTAAATAGGAAAGAAATGAAACTACTTGCTAGAAGCGATGCAAAGGTTGTTAGCTGCCCAACATCAAACCTAAAGCTTGCCAGTGGCATCGCTCCGCTAAAGGAGATCATTAAGGCAGGAATAACAACAACGCTTGGCACCGATGGATCTGCAAGCAATAATTCGCTTAATATGTTTGAAACAATAAAGCTTGCATCGCTTCTTCAGAAATACAAGCACTTTGATGCTACTGCCCTGCCTGCAAAACAGGCATTTGAGCTTGCAACAATAAACGCTGCAAAAGCACTTAATCTAAAAGCAGGTGCAATAAAAGAAGGGTTCTTAGCTGACCTTTGCTTAATAAATCTAAAGCACATAACTATGGTGCCAAACCACAATTTGATTTCTAATATTGTGTTTTCAGCAGAGCCTGCTTGCATAGATACAGTAATCTGCGATGGGAAAATAATAATGGAAAACAGAGTTATAGAATGGGAAGAGGATGTAAAGGAAAAAGCGCAGCGCATAGCTGAAGAGCTTGTTAGTGCATAATAACAATAAAAAGGCTTTCTCTCTTAGCTTGAGGTGATATCGACAGCTTGCTGCTGTGGCGGTAAAAAAGGCAAGAAGAAGAAATAAATCAATTCTTTTCCAGATGCGCTTTTTTCTTAATTAATTTTTATTTTAATAATTCTTTCTTTATGACAACTATTTCTGGTAAGCCGCGATACTTGCCTGCATAATCAAGGCCGTAGCCACCAACAAATACGCGAGGTATTCTAAAGCCGATAAAATCTAATTCAATGCCAGAAGCAACGCCTTTATCAAGCAAAACACAGGTCTTGAAATTTTTCCCCTTTTCTTTTAAGTAGTTTTGCAAAACCCTTAATGTACCGCCGGTATCAACGATATCTTCTATTAGAAGGATATTTTCGCCTTCGATGTTATCCAGCTGGCACATCTGCACGCTGCCGCTTGAATATGAGCGATCTCCGTAGCTAGAACATTTTATAAAATCCAGGCGTGTTCTAAGCTTGCTCTGCTCATCTAAAACCCTTATTAAATCAGCAGCAAAGAACATGCCGCCTTTCAGAACCACAACGCAGGTTATTTCATCAACGCCAGCGAAGCCATTTGCTATTTCCCTCGCAAGCCCTTTTATACGAGCATCCAAGCAACCTTTTGTGATAAGCACCTTATCGAGCTCATTAATATACTTCTCTCTAACTTTTGGTTCGGGCTCAGAAGCTAAGCGTATACCTTCCTCAGGAACAACAACTGTTTTCGAAAAATCACTAACCACTTTATGCACGAAACCACCTCTTATAAAAGCGCGTATTCTTTATGGCTTTTTCATATCTTTCAAACGTATCTGTTGGGAACCACTGGCCAACAGCCAAGCAGCCGTAAAGCTTCTCTTGCTCAGCAAGCTTCGGAAAAACCTGCCTTTCTATACTAAACCTTTTTCCCTTTGGAATCAGCTTCAAAATGTTTGGCTCTAGCACATAGGCGCCTGCGCTAACTGTTTTGCTTTTAGTTGTGCCTGGCTTGGGCTTTTCAACAAAGCGCATAATTTTATTTCCTCTAAGCTCAACAACGCCAAACTGCTCAATATTAGAAAGCCTCTTTAAAGCGAGAGTGCCTAATGCATGCTTTTTTCTATGGAGCTGAAGCATCTTGCTATAATTTACATCCTTTATTTCATCACCATTGCACATAAAAAAAGTGTCTTTGAAGTGGCGCTCTGCTTTTTTCAATGCGCCTGCTGTGCCTAGCGGCTTGGTTTCCTTGCTGTATCTTATCCTGATACCTAAATTGGAACCATCACCAAAATATTCCCTTATAAGGTCCCCTTTATAGCCTATCCCTAAAACAACCTCTTTAACGCCATGCTCCATAAGATTCCTTATATTGTATTCAAGAATTGGCCTGCCTTTAACAGGCAGTAAAGGTTTTGGAATCTCATATGTGAAAGGCCTTAAGCGAGTGCCTATGCCACCAGCAAGAACAAACGCTTTGCCTACTGTTTTCATATCACAAGCAATTAGCAAAAGATTTTTAAGTTTATAAGAGCATCTTTGCTCTCTCTAGATCCGCTTTTGTATTCACATTGAGATAAAGTCCTTGGAAAGGATATGCAAATAACTTTCCTTGGGCTGCTAACCTTGGAAGCACATGCTTCTCTAAGCTTTTATCGGTTTTGCGTATATAAGTGAAAAATTCTGGCTCGAATATAAAATAGCCCGCATTCACCAAATAGCTTCCAATATCTGCTTTTGGCTTTTCTACAAAGCCTTTTATTTTTGCGCCTTCTACAATGGCTACGCCGTATCGCTTTGGCTTATCGACGCTTGTCAATGCAAGCGTTGCTATACTATTATTGCTTTTATGGAACCTATACATATCATCAAAGTTGAACCTGCAAATAGTGTCGCCATAAGCCAGCATAAAAGTGGATTTCAAGAAACGCCTTGCCTTAATTAAAGGCTGCACCGTGCCTGTTGCTTTTTTACCTGTTATAAATCGCACACTGTAATTTAATGAAAGCTGCTCGAAATGCTCGATTAATTCATCGCTCTTATAATCCGCATACACTAAAAAGTTGTTTATGCCAAATCCGTGCAAGTGCTCAAGAACTTTCTCAAGTAATGTTTTGCTTCCCAGCTTTGCGAGAAACTTTGTTGTTTGGCCAAGCTTTATATCCTTTGGCTTTCCGCCTGCAAGCACTAAAGCAGCGCTTATTTTTTCGCCAAGAAATTTGCTGAGCAGGAATTCTATTGCCTGGCTTCTGCTTCTAATAGTTAGACCATCTATAAGGTTATCTACTCTCTCAAGCAAATCGCGCCTTATTGAAATGGTGACGCGAG
>JAFCEU010000068.1 GCA_017608995.1 Candidatus Iainarchaeum sp.
GCATGGTTTAAAATAGTGGAATGTCCTGAGGTTCCTACAAGAACGTTTGAAATTAGTGTTCCGGCAAGCTGTATCGAACTTGAGAAGAATAAGGATAAGAATGTTGCATTTACCATAAAAAATCTGCGCAACGAAAAGCAAACAATAAATCTCCAAACTGTTTCTGATATCCTAAGTGAGATGCAAAAAAGCGTCACTTTAGAAGCAAATCAAACGAAAACGCTTTACGTAAAAGCCCGTGCAAGAGAGCACGATGAGCCAGGAAAACACTATATAAGAGTTTATGGTTGGAACGATGATTATAGAGAAAAGAAAGAGCTCTGCATAGAAGTAAAGCCAATGCGCAAAAGCATTGTTTCTTTAACTGAAAATGATTTAGAGATAGCACAGTGTAGCTTTGCAGTGTTTGTGCTCACAATAGAAAATCAGGGCGATCTGGACGAAAACTATGAGATAACAATTAATAATAGCACACAAGCAAGCATAAAGGCTTCAGATACAAAGTTTACCTTAAAGCCAAAATCAGGAAAAGAGATATTTATAACGGTGACTGTGCCTGAGGATATGCCTTTAGGCGACTACAATGCTGAAGTAATTATTGAAAATGAAGATATTTGGGTAAAGAGCTTGCGCTTTAAAGTAGTGGAATCTGCAGCACCAGTAATTGAAAAAAGGCCAATGCTGGTTTCGTATCCTGCCTCAATTGCAATATTCCCAGGCGAGCAAAGAAAAGCATCTATAGTGGTATTGAATCCTTCAACAGAAAGCATTGATATAACAATAGAGTTTGTGCTCCCAGAAGGATTCCACAGCCAGGATAGAAGCTTCACCTTGGAGGCAGGAAAATCGAAGGAAATTGTAAACACTATAGAAGCGGAAGAATGGTTAACGCCAGGTGAAAGCCACTATGGTAAAATAATAATGAGTTATGATGGTGAGCGCGTAGAGAAGAAAATAAGGCTTTATATCGAGGGTTTGCCCCCAGAAGAGCCCGGAACAAGCACAGGCATGGTAACGCTTTCAGCGCCGCTCGTAGCGGGTGTGTTACTCTTTTTAGCTTTTATACTCTTAATACTTATGATAAGAAACATCACGAGCAAGGAAAGAGAGTTTAAATTAACGCTCAAAAGGAGGTAGACTGAATGAGAATTAGAGCAGGTATTTTGATTGCGTTCTTGCTCCTCTTAGCAGGCGCATTTGCTTCCATAGAGGGGCCCTCAGAGCTTGAGGGAAGCTGTTTTAGCAAAGACCCGGTAATTGCAGAGTACACACTAACAAATAACTACAAAGAAACCATAGAATATAAAATAACGATTGCAGGAATAACAAACAACTTCGATGCTTATATAAAGCCCGAGAGCGTTGTTCTGGGGCCTGGTAAAAAAAAGAGCATCTTTCTCTTTATAAGACCATGCTGTTATACAAAGCCGGGTGTATATACACTTGCGCTGAAGGTAAGCTCAATTAAAGGAACATTTAGCAAAGAGATAAAGTTTGAGGTGCTGGAGAGTATAAAGATAAGCTTAGATGTTGAGCCTGCCGAGCTTACACTTGGGCAATGTGAAGAGAGAGAAGCAACAGTCAGAATAGAAAACAAAAGCCCTATAAAGGAAACAATCGTACTTAGCATTGAAGGTAGTGCAAAAAGCTTGTTGAGTTTAAGCTCCGAGGAGGTTAGCATAGCTGAGGATTCAAACAAGGAGGTTGCACTTAAAGCGAAAGCACCTTGCAAAACTACTGAAGCGGAAAAAACAGCAAATATAATTGCACGCATCAAAGGAACCGAAATAGAAACGGAAAAAGCCATAAAAATCACCTTAACAACCTTAACAGACAAGCAGATCGTTAAGCTCGAAAAGAAGAGCTTTGAAGCGTGCAATGATGTTGAAGAAACAAAAACACTCAAAATAAGAAACGAGGGCAGAGCTAAAGACAAGCTTAGCTTAAGTATTGATGGTCCAAAATGGATAAAGCTTGAGCAGACCAGCGTAACAATTGAGCCAGGCGAAGAAGCAGAAGTGAGCTTAAAGTTTATGAGAACTAACGAAGAAGGGGATTTTAACTTCACGATAATTGCAAATTCTGTTTTATATGAAAAGACAACTGTTATGAGCTACATCGTAACATTGAAGGACTGTTACAAAGTTACGATTGCAAAAGTTTCGGGCAAAGAGAAGGCCTGCTTGGAAGATGGAAAGCTAGCATATGGATTCCTGCTAAAGAATGAGAAGAATAGCGAAATAACGCTTGCCCTATCTATCGGGGGCTTAAAAGGTGAGCTCGATAAGAGTGAAGTAACGTTGAGGCCTGAAGAGGGAAAAGAAATCGTAGCAACAGTTGATATAAGTAAAGAAAGTGCTGGCAAAAAGAAGTTAACTTTGAATGCAAACTCCGAAGAGTTCTCCAAAAGCCTAACGCTCGATATAGAGTTGAAAGATTGCTATGCACTTAACGTTGATGCTCGCGAATTATCTAAGGAACTAACCTTAGAGGTTGGGCCGCAGCTCTGTCCACAAAGCAAACTTCTAACACTAAAAGCAACAAACACCGGCACAAAAGAGCAGGAAGTGAAGGTAAGCGTAACAGGCATAAAATGGATTTACCTTGAACCAAAGGAGTTTGAGCTCGAAGCTGGTAAAAGTAAGGAGTTTTACCTTTACGTTAGTCCTGCAGTAACGGAGCAGGCTGGTGATTACGAAGGCTTGCTTACTGTAGAAGCGAGGGATTACAAGAAAGAGTTCCCAATAAAGGTAAAGCTTGTTGCAGCTACGCTGCCTGAAAAGATAGGCGTTGCTGCGGAAGCGGAAGTTGAAGAAACAATAATTGAGCAGGAAAGAACGGTAAAAGCAAAAATAAAACTATTGAATACAAGTGACTGCCCACTAGAGGTGCTCGATATAAACTCCGAAAAATATAGTGTTACTTTCGAACCAGAGCAGTTTACAATGGATAAAAACGCAAGCATTGAAATAACCACAACAATCTATCTTGGCAAAGGCTATGATAAAAACACAGTTGAATTGCCCTTAGTTATTCTCACAGACCGCGGAGTGATAAAGAAAAACATTATTATAAATCTACTAGAGGAGACGGTAACAGAGATTGAAACGGAAACTCCAGTAGAAGAAACGCCAGGCGCGCCTGCAGGTCAAGCGGTTGCAGCACCGCAAGTTGCAAACATCGTGGTGCTTTTATTCTTAGCGATAGTTGCAGTGATAATAGTAATCCTCGCATACTATGCATATACTAAGGAAAAAGCTGGCGAAGAGGCGCAAGGGAAGAAGAAATAATGCCTCTTTTTCTTTTTGTCTTTTTTATTTAAACAGACTGCGAAAGTAAATTATCTAAGCATGCTAAGCATTGAATTATGGTGCTACAAGTGGAGCACTCTGACGAGGGAGTTAGACCTTGTGGTTGTTCTATTCCAGTAGGGCCTTCAGAAACCTCAATCGGGGCTGGTCGTGAAGGTTCTTCTGGAGCTTGCTGAGAAGCAGCACAATTACCCAGTTCAAGTGGAACACCAGCATAATTCCTTGAAATGAACCAAATGTTTTTGCCTGTGTGTTCTGCTAAAACCTGAACAGTTACATAAATACTTGAACCAAAACTCCCAACGTTAGGATTCAAAAAATTACCACCTGAATCTTTGCTAATAGAAAATTCTAAAGGCGTACTGGAAGAATCAAAGCATGTTGTATAACTATTATGTGAGAACCAAGTATCATAAGTGAACAACCCCATATCACCTGAAACAACCGAAGAAAGCTCCTGAGAAGCCGCTTGTGTAAATTCTGCTTCTCTCGTAGTGCCAAATGGTTCTAATTCATCATGCTCGCCAATAACATAAAGCCACCATAAGAGAGCATAATAAAATCGTTCCGATTGTTCAACAGAACCTGTTGAAGCGCCAATATCTGCAGAAACCAATGCATTTAATGGATTCTGGCGCCAAAGAGTAACACAAACCTTTTTATTTGTACAGTTCGCGTATGATAAAGAAACCTTAATTTGGTTATTAATAGCGTTACCTTGGTTATCACATACATGTATTTTACCATCGTTAAATGTAGTAGTTGCTACCTCTATATTTTCTATTGTTGGGCTACAATCTCCAACGCCCCTAACAAAATCATCCAAATTAGATAAAGTTGGTGACTTGCCGGTAGGCTCAGAGACCTGAGTTTCCTCATCGGGCGCTTCTTCACCAGCTAACGCTCCTTGCGTTTCCTCACCCAAACCAGAGCCACCCACATAAATGCGGTGTTCTGTAGTACTGGAAGTGGGTTCTGTCAGATAATAAGCAACAATATTGTATTTTTTGCCAGCTATGGTGACTTCCCCCGGTTCAGATATCCAATCAGAAACTTGTTCCGAAGCATCCAGGCTATTTCCCAGTCCGAACCGTATGCTAAAATTAACCACAACTTCTCGAGAATCTCCCTCGGGCACGCAAGAGTAGCCCATTCTAGTTGGATCTACGCCGAGTCCACATACATATTCCAAACCTTCGATACTATCGATTCTATATTGTATTATTGAAATTTTAAATACTCCGTCACGGCGGGATCCTGCATTACAGCTTGTAGAATCTCCGACAGAAAGCATAGGCACCATACCAAAGCCACTCTCACAATCCAAATGAGCCCAACCTGGAACACTCTTGCGGTTTTCCAAATCCAGTGAGAACGATACCGTTGGTTTTCTTGGTTCCAAGAACCAAACAAAAGAAACGCCTTTTTCAGTGGGAGAATAACTGTTTAGGTATGTTCCATTGCTTGCCTTTTTTGGTGGTTTATAATGTGAAGGCACCACGTGGTAAACGCCATGCCATGGATAATCTGATTCTAAGCTTACAGCATTTATTACAAAATCAGCAGGTTCCAGCACAGGATTGCGACTTTCATCCACATAACTATCTGGCTTTACATAGGTGTGAATTGTAAAAGAGTAGCAGCAGCTTGAAAGTAGAATGAAAAAAGTGAACAAAACACCAATATACTTAATGCCATTCATTCACCACTCACCTGGTTGCACATCCTCTACATGCCAGTTAGACTCTATTAATCCACTACTAGTAAAGCGCCAATTAACTTTAACAACTTTTAAATCGCTATAATCGTCAACAGTACTACCTGCAAGCTTCTCGGGCAATGGTAAGAAGAATCTTGCTTCATAGTTGTGCCCTAAAAGAACATCTTCAAACTTTATCACTACGTCCAATGGAACCTGCTTGCCTTTATATTCCACTGTACCTGTAAAAGAGTTATAAATGGAATTTCCTGATAACCATTAGATGGATCAACAAGCTTAAAGATTCTATACTCTTTCAAGGCATTGTAAACCGCCACATAAGAATCTTTTGGATAAGTGGTTAAATTGTCGCCAACTTCCGGCAAGCCTTCGCCTGTGAAGTAGGGAACGTAGTTATCTACAAATGTCTTAAAAGCATCGTAAGAAAATACTACATATTTAGCGGAAACCATGGTTTCCTCTTCAGGCTCCGCCTCTGCCTCAACAGGCTGCATGCCGACATCAAGGCTTGCCTCATACGGCTCATTATCTAAAAGGATAGTTTCGCTATGGTCCTCATAACCTATCGCTGTAATAACAACAGTTATAGGCACATCATCAATCACGGAAATTGGTGCATTGAAAGTTACCTTTCCACCCAAAACATCCTTAGTTACTTCATAGCGCTCACCCGTAACGGGATCGTTAAAGCTTATTGTTGCTGATGCGCCAGAACCCAAGCCGAGGGGGGCTCCTGTAATAGCATCGCTAATGTTTATAGTTAAGTTTGGTCCTTGAGCCAATCTTTGCACTTCGCGCCTAGTTCTCATAAACCAGCTGTATCTATTCTCCTCCTCGAAGAGCCTTACCTTCATTGCAAACCGCACGTAAGCATCCTTACAGTGGTCGTTTTCCTTTAATGGACAACCGGAATCACAATTGTTGTTCCTTTCATCAACGAAATAAGGCATCTCTATTTGCGCAGGGTCCTGGTAAAGTCTTAAAATAATTCTTTTATTACCGCCAAATAAAAACTCCTCTTGAAGTTCAGAATCATTTATATGATAGTCCATTCTCCCATGTTTCGTTTGGCCACTATTAAGCTCTGTTATTCTTATATCAGCATCTGGAATACCTTCGCGCTCTACGATAGAACCATCAGGCGTCAAGATCTTTGGGCTGAAGGAAATAAGCTCGAATTTATAGGCGCTATCAAACAGCGCATTTCCAGTATCTTCCGCAGTTACCCCACTAAGGTCCAGAGTTGGACCTCTAGTTTCTTCAATTTCATCTTCAACGAATATATTGAACTTTGCCATCCTAACTGCTTCCTCCCACTTGTCCTGTTTGGGCCTCGCTTTAACTTCCAAAAAGTCGGATTCTCTTTCAAAATCAATCTCGCACTGCGCTTTTGTCGGACCAGTGGAAACCAAAACGTCGCCAGCAGAGGAGCTAAGTTCATCAGAGTATTCTATTGCGAGGAAAGCGAGAAGCTCATCGATGCTGTTAAAGCACTTATCTAGCGACCCGGGTGGCATTACTGCTCTGCCATCTGTGTTTTTATATTTGAAAACTATGCAAAAATCAACGACTACTTCTGGCTCAAGTGGTTTTGGAAAATAGTAACGGTCATCACCTATATAATTCTCATAAAAGTCTGCAACTTCGATATTAGTAATTGCGTATCTAACATTGCCAAAAGTAATCCAGTCACCGCTCACTTTATTTATATCCGCTTTAAAACCAGGGCTATTTGTCCTTCCATCTGGTAAAGTCAATATAAGCTTGACTTTCGGCCCACCTCTCTCATCACATCGATCAACACATCTATAAGTACCATCCTCATTTAACATATAGCTTCTTGGTTCAACCTCCGTGAGAGTAAATTTATAGGTGCCATCATGGAAGCCATCAAATATTCTATTGAAAGTGTCTTCATTCAACATACTGAGTCCTTCGCGCAGGTTGAGCTCGAAGGTATTGTTTGAAGTTTCGTCAATAAGAGCATGCGAATCGGAGCGATAGCGCTTAACGTATGTATAGCCCAGCGTGCCGTCAGGCATTTCTATTGGCTTAATCTTTGTAACTATTCTAAACGCGCTGGAAAAAGGCAAGGCTGAAAAGGTTAGTATGAATATAAGGATCAAGGCGGAGCATTTACTATTCATTTGCACACCTCCATTAAAGCGCCCACAACGGAACTTTGCATCTTATAATTATCTTTGATCTTAGAAAGTTGAACCGAGCTTGGAACAACGTATATTTTTATTTCCTCAGATTTTTCCGGATATTTGCTTATGAAATCGCTAGTACCACGAAACAATTTGCTTGAAAGCTCCACTATTTTATTGCCTCTTTCTCCCATTTCTTTAAACATAATTATTCTATCGCAGACACCAGCGCCCAAGCTCCTAGCTTGCATACTTGCCTTTTCTAGCTTCTTTTTATTGAGCTGCATATCTGCAAAATCGGAATAGATAAGCGAAAGGTCTTTAAGCCAAGCCCCATCGGTTTTATTTGAAAAAGCCTTCAATTCGCTGCTGAGCTTCTCAAGTTGTGAATCTGAAAGCTTCGAAATACCAGAAATTGTTTGAGGAAAATATTTTGCATCTATTCCATATTTTTCCATAAGAGAAATGAATGCAACGTAATCTGAAACAAATGCTGGCTTTTGGGTAGAATATAGGTAAAAGAGGGCAAGCACAGCACATATAACTAAAACAACCACTAAAAGGTTTCTCCATCTATTCTCCAAACTACCCACCGCCTGCAAACTGGCATTTATTCAATATAATAAAGAACCTTACTATATAAAGCTTTCGTTAAGTTTATTCAAAAAATGAGAAAGAGGGCTAAAATAAAAATAGGGGAGTTAGACCGATTGTGAGAGTAGGTTATCTAAGCATGCTAAGCATTGAATAATTGTGCTGCAGGCAGAACATTCGGAGGAAGGAGTTGGGCCTTGTGGTGGTTGCTCTGATGGTTGTTCTTCGCTCGAAGTAAAGTTTATAGCTACTGCCTGCGTTAACGCCCAACCAGCATTGCCAGTATTAGCAGGAATAACATATGCTTTAGCTCCGAGGTATTTTGTTGGCCAGCTGCGTGCATCGCTAAAGCTCACCTCCATCGTAAAGCTTCCGTGCTCATTCAAAGCAGCCAGCATATCAGCGGCAGCGTGCAGATCTATAGAAGGAGAATTGCTAAGCGAACTATTCTGCCACAGCCCAAATATTATCTGCTGAGCTGTACATTTGGAACTATCGATAGAAACTGTAACGCTCATTGGTTCTTTTGCCTCTACATCGTAATTTATTGAAGTTGGATCGCTATATGTGCGTCCTTGATAGCGTATCGAACTTATCCTAAAGTTGCATTCATTTTGTGCCAGCTGACTTGGGGGTGCTTGGCCCAATGCATTTTCCCTTGCATCCCTTCTAGCTTTCATTTCTGAGAAATACTGCGAATTTATTCTTAGATTTTTTATGATAATATCGTTTTCTTTAAACCAGCCTTCGCCTCTGCAGATAGTATCAAAAACTATTCCGCAGGTGCTTTCATAAGTACTTACTGTATGAACATCGTCGCTTTTTGGGAAAGTGTTTGCAGTTGGATTGCCGCACGAGCTCAAATCGTAGGAACCATCTATGAAAAAATTATTGCTTGGTGTCCATTTCCAAATATCAAAATAGCAGCTATCTTGCAACTCAGGATTACTCCAGTGGGGCTTTATAAACCAGAGCTCGCCAAGAAGCTTTACAACAAGGTAATCATCGGTTTTTGTATTCAAGTAGTGAGCGCCGCCTGCGCCTCCAAGCGAAGGAACAAAAGGTATCCAAAGATGTAAGGTCGGGTTTGCAATAAGGTAATAACTATCTTTAGGCTCGACTTTCCTTTTTCTACAACCTATTGACTCAGCACCGCCATGGCAAACAGAAGCATAGTAATAATTGAACGTGTCTGCCGATTCATCATAATACAAGTTGCTCAGGCTGGGCGCTAACAAAACCTATGAAAAAAAGCAAAACGAAAAAGATTAAGAATACCATGGAGTTTTTAATCACTCTTTTGTCACCTCAGTTAGAGCAAGGTAGCTGCACTTATATTTAAATGCTTTCTTGAATTAAAATTCTATCGTTGTAGGTGCTGCTATGCTGGATGTTGCAATAATAGGTGCTGGCCCTGCTGGCTTATCAGCTGCAATATATGCAAAGAGAAAGGGGCTTGAAGTTGAGCTATTTGAAGCTGGCGTCGCTGGTGGAATGCTCAATGAAGCAGTGCTTATAGAAAACTATCCCGGTTTTGAACCAATAAAAGGGCTGGAGCTAGCAAACAAGATGCGCAGCCACGCGGAGCGGCTGCAAGTGAGAATAAATGAGGGCTTT